>SLEW01000165.1 GCA_007124575.1 Bacteroidales bacterium
AAACATAGTTTTGGCGAGGTGGTTGAGATCAGGAAAACGCTCTATGGCATCTATGAGCTGATAGAAAAAGCACGCCTTAACCAGGCAAAATCATTAAGAACCGCCGACCTTATACGGATGGAGCGCAGCAGGATGAAAGCCAGCTTAGAGGTTCTCGAAAATGAAAACCGAAGCTTTTATTATGATATGGGACGAAAGCTTTACGAAGGGCTGCTGCATGACCTGGAGCTTTTCAGTCATCACCTGGAAAGCACCGGCGCAAACATAAGGAGCGGAAAACTTGCTGCAAGAGGCAAGGAAGATCCCGGCATGGTTGACAATATCATGTATTATCCTTCGGGCTGGCAAGCAAATCTGGGTTCTTTCATCAACAAGGCAAACATCGACTTCATTGTGCTGTCCTTAAAAAGCCGCATCCAGTCCAAAATGGAAAAATTCCATTACGACCTGCATGCCAAAATACAAACCGAACTTCTGCAATACCTTGATGGATATGAAAGGTTTGCGGATGAATTGCTAGAGAAGCCTGTTGACGCTATTGCCAGCGTGAAACGCCTGGAACATGAAGACCTGCAGGCTCCACACGTGTCCGCTATATACCAGGGGCTTTATGCGGAAGTGGGAGAGCTGTTGACTGATTTGCCCGGCAAAATGGAAGTGGCCGGTGAGCAGCTGGCTGAAAAAATGGAAGAGACCGCTTTCGAAGAAACCGAAAAAGTGGAGGTGCGCTTTCGTAAAACCGTAGAATATTACCTGAGCACAGCTTTTATCGATCCGGGCATCAAACACGCACATGATGCCGGGAATAAGCTGCGAGAGGCAGTTGCCACCATAAAAGACATGGTGCGTTTGCTGAATTTCAGCCTGGACAATGAAACGAAAGATGATTCTGAAGAGGAGCAGACATCGAAAAATGAACAGACACTTGATCTGGTTAAAAGTTTTACAGAAAAAGTACAAGCTGAGAAGGTGCGTATCACAAAGATAACGGAGAGCCTGGAGGAGGCTTTTTCTGTCAACCTGCGAAAGGCATTTGAGCCACTTTCGGCGGCAACCATAAGCAAGTCGAGTCTGTCGGTAAGAAAGAAGCCTCGCGATGCGGATGGAGGAGGCGTGACCGGGCAATTGGCACAGCAGTGGGAGAGGGCAAAGCGTATGGCAGGCAACCGTTTTGTCAGCCTGCTGTATGGCAAAAGCGAGGGGCAGCTGTGGATAAGCTACTTTGAAAGGCAGCACGCGGGCGTTGAGTTGTCCAACCGTGAGATGTTGTCTTTTGCGGAGGCCGTTACGCCCACGGACGAGGTGATCAGATCGCTTCCCTTTTATTATGGCTCTTTGTTTTCAGGCCAGTCGGGAGCCAGTGATGATTTTTGGGTGGGCATGCAGGATGAGATGCAGGCCTGTGCCACTGCCATACAGCGGTTTAAAGCCGGTTTTCCTGGTGCCCTGATAATTACCGGAGGGCGCACCTCGGGCAAGTCCAGCCTTTCCAGGAGGGTTGTGGAAAAGCACTTCAGCCAGGATCATATTCACCCGGTGCGGGCACCCCAGGCCTGTTCTGCTGATGGGTCTTTCTTTGTTCAAAAGCTGCTGGAGACCTTTAATGCGAAGAACAGGAATATCGACGACGTGTTCCGTGCCATGCCTCCGGGCAAGGCCATCATCATCCAGGACCTGGGACTCTGGTGGGAGCGGCGTACGGATGGTGATGCCATCATCCGGCTGATCATAGACCTCATCGACAGGTTTGGACATAAATGCCTGTTTGTGCTGAATGTGAATCCCTATGCCCTGGAGCTCATCAACCGGCAGACCGGCTTGTCGGGCTATGCGCTGGCAACGGTTAACTGTGAGCCCTTCGACGCGCGGGAGCTAAGGGAGCTGATCATGTTACGTCATCATGCCGGGGGCATGCGTTTTACCTATAAAAAGAAAAGAGAAGATCAGATGACCGCACTGGACCAGGCGCGAATGTTCAATGCCCTGTTTAACCTGTCTTATGGAAACCCCGGGCTGGCCATGCAACTCTGGCTGGCGTCCGTTACAAAAGTGACAGGGACGCACATGAACCTTAAAGGTTTTCACGTGCCTTCTGCCAAAGCTTTTGACACGCTGACCCCCGAGCAATGGTTTTATCTGCAGCAGTTTGTGATAAACCGCCGCATTACGGCAAATACACTGGCCGCCAACCTTCAGGTGCCGGTGTCTGAGGTTAGTCAACAAATACGCAGACTCATGCGTGCGGGCATCCTGACAGAAAAATTTGACAAGGTCTATGCCATCCGTCCGGGTCTTGATCTTTACCTTACAGAGCAACTACAAAAAAAGAAACGCATATGAACATCCTGATATTCATACTCTCGGGGCTGTTGTTGGCCTTGCTGTTCCGCCTCCTGCGGCGCATCATTATGGTATGGGTGCCGGAGAGAAAGCTGCGTGCAGGCAGCAAGAGGGCACTGCCGGCCATGGAACTCCTGGCATGGATAATTTATGCTTTTTGGGGCGTCCATGTGCTCTTCAGGGACCATGTGTTTTTTGATATGATCATAGGTGTGATGGCGTTGTTCCTGGTTGGGGCACTGGCATGGTTTGTCTTCCGTGACTTTCTTGCCGGGGTGATCATCAGGGCGGAGAAATCGCTCGAGCCCGGACAGGCTATGCGCACATCATCGGTGTCGGGTAAGATCAGCAAGCTTGGCAGTCTGTCGCTGGAGCTGATAAATGATGATGGTGAGGTGGTTCGGATCCCTTATGCGAAGCTGAACCAGGATCTTATCACACTTCCGCCACTCCAGGATGATAACCTTCCTCATCATGTGGAGCTGGATGTGCCACCGGGAGTCTCCTCTGTGGAAATGCAGAAAAGGATTACCTCGGTGCTGCATACCATGCCCTGGATTATCACACCTGAGCCAGTAGTGCAAGTTGCAAAGAGAGATGATGGTCGGGTGATGCTGCACGTCACATACTATACACACATGCGCTCGCAGGCACAGTTTGTGGAAGAAAAGCTCGGAGAAGCTTTGATGGGTGGATCTAAAGCTCCCGGTTCACCGTAAAGTTGATGAGAAGCTCCAGCGAATGCCTGTGAGGTACGTCGGGAAGCTGTTTTAGCAGCTCGATGGCGCGGTCCCTGTAGATGTTCATGTACTCCCTGGCATACTTAATGCCTCCCTGCTCATGTACCATGTCAATGAGTTCCGCCACCCGTTCTGGGTCCTGGCTGTGATTCTTGATGGTGTTGATGATGTGCCGCCGGTCTTTGTATGAAGCCGTTTTCATCAAATATATGAGCGGAAGCGTCATCTTTTGGTCTTTGATGTCGGCCCCGGTAGGTTTGCCTTTGCTCTTTCCTGCCTCAAAATCGAGGATGTCGTCCTTGATCTGGAAGGCCACGCCGGCTGTCTCACCAATTTTATGCATCCGCTCAACCTCTTCCGGGGCTGCACGCAGTGAAGCTGCACCACAGGCCATACAGGAGGCAATGAGAGATGCGGTTTTTTTCCGGATGATCTCGAAATATATATCTTCTTCCACGTCGAGACTCCGGGCCTTTTCTATCTGCATCAGCTCTCCTTCGCTCATCTCTTTGACCGAGTTGGCTACGATGCGCAACAGGTCAAAATCGTCGTCGTCGAGCGAGAGCAACAGGCCGCGAGAGAGCAGGTAGTCGCCCACCAGTACTGAGATCTTGTTTTTCCACAGGGCGTTGAGGGAAAAGAAGCCGCGCCGCTCGTTGGAGTCATCCACTACATCGTCGTGGATAAGCGTGGCGGTGTGCAGCAGCTCGATCAGGGTGGCGGCGCGGTAGGTGCGCTCGTCAATCTCCCCGAAGGTGCCTGCCGAGAAGAAGACAAAAAGCGGCCTTATCTGCTTACCCTTGCGTTTTACAATATACCGTGTGATCTTGTCAAGCAATGGCACCTCGCTCTTCATACCCTCCTTGAAGCGCGTCTCAAAAGCCTTCATGTGGTCATCAACGGGAGCCTTGATTTCATTTAGTGTCATAACAGACGGTGTTTTTCCTTCCCAAACTTACAACCAGTTTGGGTAATATACAAGAATAACACAATAAAAGGTGCAGATGTTTGCCCTTAAGTCCCTTAAGTC
>SLEW01000183.1 GCA_007124575.1 Bacteroidales bacterium
CAGAGGATCGCAGACAGAGGATCGCAGACAGAGGATTTCGCAGAGTAACATGGTTCCCGGCGCCCAATATGTAAAAAATCCTGTCATATTGCTTTTTTGATGACAGTTATGGCGAAATTATGGATTTTTCCTTTTCAGTGGCTGCAAATGTCCATTTTATTATCTAATTTCGAAGCGTTTTTCAAAAATCTATTCCGACCAGGAATTCATATTACAAAAACCAGGGTAAAGGCAGAAACAGTGTGCATGTCACCTGTTTTTCCTATAAACCAAAAAATGACGCAGTAATGATAAATAAGGCATTGATCAATCCGAAAAGTATTGTGGTAGTTGGCGGATCAAATAATACGGCCAAGCCCGGGGGTAAAGTCCTAAAAAACCTGATTGACGGACAATTTGCAGGAGATCTGTACGTGACGAACCTCAAAGAGAGTGAGGTGCAGGGCATCGAGAGCTTTCCTGATGTGGCAGATCTTCCTGAAGTGGATCTTGCCATTATTGCCATTGCGGCGCAGTTTGTTCCGGATACGGTAGATGTGCTTGCCAACCAGAAAGGTGCCAGGGCCTTCATCGTGCTTTCGGCCGGGTTCAGTGAGGAGAGTGAAGCTGGAGCTGAGCTTGAGCAAAGACTCGTGGATGTTGTAGATGAGGTAAATGGAGCGCTGATAGGCCCTAACTGCATTGGCGTTCTGACACCTAACCATCATAGTGTATTCACGTATCCGATACCTAAGCTGGATAACAAGGGTTGCGATTTTGTGTCGGGCTCCGGGGCGACCGCCTGTTTTATCATGGAAGCCGGAATTCCCAAGGGCTTAAGCTTTGCAAATGTCTTTTCGGTAGGCAACAGTGCCCAGATGGGCGTTGAGGAGGTTCTGAAATACTGGGATGAGTCTTTTGACCCTGAACATAGCTCGCGGGTAAAACTGCTTTATATTGAAGACATCAAAAAACCCCGGATGCTTCTGACGCATGCTGCTTCTCTC
This sequence comes from Bacteroidales bacterium, assembly GCA_007124575.1. GTDB lineage: Bacteria > Bacteroidota > Bacteroidia > Bacteroidales > UBA7960 > PUPG01. The sequence goes on from SLEW01000183.1 coordinate 987, forward strand.
ATCCGCAAAGGGTGTCGCATTGCTGCGGTTAAAGCCGGCAGCTCCGAGGCAGGCAGCCGGGCGGCCTCGTCTCATACCGGAGCACTCGCCAGTCCTGATGTAGCCGTGGACGCACTCTTTCGCAAGGCCGGAATCGTGCGTTGCCATGGCCGGGAAGACCTGATTTCCGTCGCCTCCGTATTTGCATACCCAAGGCTTAAAGGTAAAAACCTGGCCGTGATCACACACGCTGGCGGTCCGGCAGTGATGCTGACTGATGCTTTAAGTAAAGGAGGCCTGGATGTACCCGCTATCGAATCCCCAAGGAAAAGCGATCTGCTCGAGGAGCTATACCCCGGATCATCGGTGGATAACCCTATAGATTTCCTTGCTACAGGTACTGCCGAACAACTGGGTGTCATCCTCGATTATACAGATAAATACTTTGACAACATCGATGGCATCGTGGTCATTTTCGGTACGCCCGGGTTATTTCCCGTGTATAATGTATATGATATACTTGACGAGAAAATGCGTACCTGTAAGAAACCCATCTATCCTGTATTGCCCAGCATATTGACAGCACAGGATGAGGTAAAGGCTTTTATTGAGAAAGGGCATGTAAACTTCCCCGATGAGGTGATGCTGGGACAGGCGCTCAGCAGGGTTTACAATGCCCCGCGGCCTTCCAGGGAAGATATTGTTATGCCTAAAGTTGACAGAGCAAAAATTCGCCGGGTGATTGATGCTGCCGGAGAAGGATACCTCGCACCAAAGCAGGTGCAGACCATTCTGGATGCCGCAGGCATAGCCAGAGTTACAGAAACCGTAGCCGAAACAGAAGAAGCTGCTGTTAAAGCTGCTACCAGAATGGGATATCCCCTGGCCATGAAGGTCGTCGGGCCTGTGCACAAGTCAGATGTGGGTGGTGTGGTGCTTAACGTGAAAGACAAGGAAGGCGTACTGAAAGAGTTTCACCGCATGATGAAGATACAAGACACCACCGGCGTACTTTTGCAACCCATGCTTGATGGTATTGAGCTTTTTGCAGGGGTGAAAAAGGAAGAAAAGTTTGGCCATATGATCATGTGTGGCATGGGTGGCATCTTTATCGAAGTTCTTAAAGACATCGCCACAGGATTGTATCCCATAAATATAGAAGAAGCTCTTGCCATGATTGACAGCCTTAAAAGCTACGATATCCTGGAGGGTGTTCGGGGAAAAAAAGGTGTGGACATAGATGCCTTTGCTGACGTGCTGGTAAGGCTCTCATCCCTCATGGAGGCTGCGCCTGAAATATTTGAAATGGACCTTAACCCATTATTGGGAAATGAAGAATATGTGGTTGCTGTGGATGCGCGGATTAATATTGTGAAGTAGTTAGTTTTTTACCAATTGTATACATTCTTTTCTTATGATTATACGAATTGTTGTCCTGGCTTTATATGCCCTGATGATTGTCTGGGTGGGCATACGCGGGTTCAGAGGCACTAAAACCTTTAATGATTTTTACCTGGGTGGCGGTAATGTAGGCCCCTGGATGACAGCCTTTTCATACGGGACAGCCTATTTTAGTGCTGTGTTGTTTATTGGGTTCGCCGGTAATGTGGGGTGGAATTTTGGATTTTCGGGGCTTTGGATAGCGTTGGTAAACGCTTTCCTGGGAGTACTTGTGGTTTGGTGGGTCCTGGGAATGCGACTCAAGGATGCCGCCATAGAGTATGATGCATTTACCATGCCCGACTTCCTGCTGAAACGTTATAAAGCTCCCGAACTTAAGTTGCTTGCCAGTATTGTCATATTTATCTTTATGATACCTTACACTGCGGCGGTATTCATGGGTCTTTCCTATCTTTTTACATCTAATTTCAACATCGAATACTGGCATGCCCTGGCCTTTATGGGCTTCTTCACAGCCTTGTATATGGTGCTTGGAGGATACAAATCGATGGCCATGATTGATATGATTTTTGGTATCATCATGGCTGTAAGCGTTATTGTGTTATTCTTCAGTACCGTGAGCGAAGGCGGCGGATTACCCCAGATTACTTTTGCCCTGCGCGACATCGATCCCAGGCTCACACAGCCTATAGGACCCCCTGGATGGTGGCCCCTGCTGTCGATGGTATTGCTTACCAGCATGGCTCCTTTTGCCATGCCTCAGCTGATGCAGAAATTTTATGCCATAAAAAACAAGGCTACCATTAAGCGCGGGATGATCGCCTCAACCCTTTTTGCCATTTTGATCGGTGGTGTCGCCTATTTTATTGGCTCTACATCCAGGATTTTCCTTGACCCGGAGACAACACCCGCCGCCTTCGACCTCCAGGGACGCCCCATATTTGATATCCTGATGCCTGAGCTTCTGACCAACGTGGTGCCAGTTTCCCTGAGTGTCATCATCCTGCTGCTGATCCTCTCAGCATCGATGTCCACCCTGGCAGCACTGGTTCTCGTTTCAGCGTCAACCTTTGTGAAAGACTTCGTGCAGGGCTTCATCAAAAAGGATATCAAAGACAAGTCCATGACACTTATGATGCGTCTTATGAGTACCTTATTCATTGTGCTTTCAGTGGTGCTGGCATATCTTAACATAGATAGCATTGTGATGATCCTTGGCATATCCTGGGGAGCACTTGGCTCTTTCTTCCTTGGACCATTTATATGGGGTCTGTACAGCAAAAAAGTAACACGGGCGGGAGCCATTGCCTCCGGCACCGGTGGTCTCCTGGTGTGCCTGGTGCTATACGCAGCGGGTATCCCCTCCCCGCAAGCCGGTACCATCGGCATGTTTACATCTTTGGCACTTAACCCCCTGGTGAGTATGTTTACTCAGCCAGGAGGAGGTTCGGCAGGGGCGGATGTTGTTGGGAGCAGGAAGCAGGAAGTAAGAAGTAGGCAGTAGGCAGTAGGCAGTAGGCAGTAAGAAGTAGGCAGTAGGCAGTAGGCAGTAGGCAGTAAGAAGTAGGCAGTAATAAGAAGTAGGCAGTAAGAAGTAGGCAGTAATAAGAAGTAGGCAGTAAGAAGTAGGTAGTTAGAAGTAGGTAGTTAGAAGCTATTGGCCGTTGGTTTTTGGCAAATGCAGAACGCAAAATCTTTTTTCTCGATGAAGGTCTTTTTAACGCTATTCATATTCCTGGGCTGC
>SLEW01000288.1 GCA_007124575.1 Bacteroidales bacterium
AACCCCGAAGATGCTGAAGACCTGTGTATCGAAACTTTTGGAAAGGCGTTTACCAATATTCATCAATACAATGACAGGTACGCCTTTAGCACCTGGCTTTTTAAGATTGCTTCCAACCATGGAATAGATTTCATAAGAAAGAAGAAAAAAAACGTGCTTAACCAGGATGTCAATGAAGACCTGGATGAGCCGGAAGACAAGTTTCACTTTGTTGCGGAGATGGTGAACCCCGAAGAGAAGTTCATCAAAAGCCAGAAAAATGAACTTATCCGGCAGGTGGTAGAGACGTTAAAGCCCAGGTATCGCACGCTGATCTGCATGCGGTATTTTGAAGAACAATCGTATGAGGAAATCGCCACGGAGCTTGATCTGCCGCTGGGAACCGTCAAAGCCCAGCTCTTCAGGGCGAGGGAGTTTCTTTACAGGTCGCTGAAGAATATCAGGGAACGGATGTGATGGTGGCCCAGGGAGTGGCCGGACCTGGCCGGCCCCACGTTATTCATGGACGAAACCGTAGAGACAGCACTTGGGCTGTCCAGCAGGAGGCCAGTTCAGGGAAAGTGCCGTAAACGCAGCACTTGGGCTTCTTGCCGAAATATTAACACATGAACCGAGCTCGCAAAGTGCCCGGTTTATCTGACCGAAACTTAAAAATTACAAACACATGAACCCAATTGCATTAAAAACAGGCATCCTTATTTTTGTACTCCTGGCATCACATAATCTTTCTGATGCCCAGGTTGCATACCAGGAGCATTTGGAAACCGATGAGGTCCTCATTGAATATCGCTGGCAAAAGGAACAGTTCTTCGCCAGAAACCCGCATGCTTTATTGAATCTGCAGGTCACCAACCTCACCGGTGAACATATGGTCATTCGCTTTGCCGTTGGTTTTTACCGCGACCAGCAGCTTTTCTTTGAAAGTGAAGCTCATGAAATATGCCTGGAGCCCGGTGAGAGCCTGCGGGGGCGTCGTGGGGATCTCCGGTTTAAAGCGGAGGATATCCGGATGGATATCATTGAGGAAGACTGGTTTGATTGGGATATTGTGTGGCATGAGACCGAGCAGGTTGACGTCTGTGATTAGAATCACCCTGGTGATGGAAAACGTACCATGACGTGGTTTTTTTGACACAGGCAGCACCCCGGGCTGTGTGCCGGAATATAAACATCTTAAAAATAATAATATGTCTGATACTGATTTTGCACAAGCTATCCTGGAAGGCATACCAGATCACTTACCCGCTCCCGGATCGTATGATCCGGACTTGAATCATGCCCCCAGGCGTAAGGATATTCTTTCTGCAGATGAAAAGCGTCTGGCTGTGAAAAATGCACTTCGTTATTTTCCGGAAAAGTTTCACGAGGTGCTGGCCCCGGAGTTTGCTGACGAGTTGGAGAAATACGGACGCATTTACATGTATCGATTCCGGCCTGATTACCCTATCTATGCGCGCAGGATGGAAGATTTTCCGCACCAGTCAAAGCAGGCGGCAGCTATCATGCTGATGCTGAGCAACAACCTGGACCATGCGGTGGCGCAGCACCCTGACGAGCTGATCACCTATGGGGGTAATGGAGCCGTTTTCCAAAACTGGGCACAGTACCGGCTTTGCATGCAATACCTGGCCACCATGAAGGATGATCAGACCCTGGCAATTTACAGCGGTCACCCGATGGGCCTTTTCCCTTCGCACCCTGATGCTCCCCGGGTGGTGGTCACCAATGGTGTGATGATCCCTAATTATTCGAAGCCTGATGACTGGGAGCGCTTTAACGCTCTTGGAGTGACGCAATACGGGCAAATGACGGCCGGCTCTTTTATGTATATTGGTCCGCAGGGCATCGTTCATGGCACCACCATTACCGTTCTGAATGCCGGCAGGATGCTTGAAGATGGCGATGGAAGCCTTGCAGGCAAGCTGTTTGTGTCGAGCGGGCTGGGTGGCATGTCGGGCGCTCAGCCTAAGGCTGCGGTCATAGCAGGTGCCGTAGGTGTCATTGCCGAAGTAAACCCCAAGGCAACACAAACGCGTCATTTACAAGGTTGGGTTGACGAAGTATACCAAGACCTTGATGAGCTGATCGCACGCATCAGAAAGGCCAAAAAAGGCAAGGAGGCTGTTTCGCTGGCCTACCAGGGTAACATCGTGGATCTTTTGGAGAAGTTCGTGGAGGAAGACATGCATGTTGAGCTGGGCTCGGATCAGACCTCTCTTCATAATCCGTATTCAGGAGGCTATTATCCTGCAGGAGTGGGTTTTGAGGAAGCCAATGAGATGATGGCATCCCACCCGGAGCTCTTCCGTGAGAAAGTACAGGCCTCGCTGATCCGTCATGTGGAGGCGGTTAACAAGCTTGTTAAAAAAGGCATGTATTTCTGGGATTATGGCAACGCCTTCCTTCTGGAGGCCGGGCGCGCCGGTGCCGACGTGTTTAAAGATGATAAGTCTTATCGGTATCCATCCTATGTTCAGGATATCATGGGGCCCATGTGTTTCGACTATGGCTTTGGCCCCTTTCGCTGGGTGTGTGGCTCTTCTGACCCTGAGGATCTGCGGCTGACAGATGAGATTGCAGCGGAGGTACTTCGTGAAATGAAAAATGAAGCTCCTGTGGAGATCCGGCAACAGCTCGACGACAACCTTCGCTGGATTGAGCAGGCAGAGGAAAACAAAATGGTGGTGGGATCGCAGGCACGCATCCTTTATGCCGACAGTGAGGGCAGGATACGCATCGCCAGGGCTTTCAACAAAGCCGTTCGCGACAAAAGGCTGAAGGGCCCTGTCATCCTTGGCCGCGATCATCACGACGTGAGTGGCACCGACAGCCCTTACCGGGAAACGTCTAACATATACGACGGGTCGCAGTTCACCGCCGACATGGCTATCCAGAATGTGATCGGCGACAGCTTCAGGGGAGCCACCTGGGTTTCTATACATAACGGTGGCGGCGTTGGCTGGGGAGAGGTGATCAACGGAGGCTTCGGCATGTTGCTGGATGGCTCGGCAGATGCTGACCGCCGCCTGGAGAGCATGCTGTTCTGGGATGTGAACAATGGCATCGCACGCAGGAGCTGGGCACGCAACAAAGAGGCTGTCTTTGCCATAAAACGTGCCATGGACACCGAACCCCGGCTTAAGGTAACCCTGCCGAACATCGCAGACGACAACCTGCTGAACAAACTCTTTTAATGACGGTCAGGTTTTACAGGCCGTCATTACAGGCCGTCATTAAAAGCCGTCATTAAAAGCCGTCAATAAAAGCCGTCATTACAGGTTATTATTAAAGGCTGTCTGGCACGGTGTCAAGGGGAGGTGTTTCCGGCACATACTGCTCCAGGGCATCGTCTTCGACCTGTTGCGCCTCGCTTTCTATCACACTCAGGCGGTTAAGCATCTTTTCATGGATAACATCCATCTCATGCCTGTCAAGGAGGTAGCAATCCAGGGCATTCTCAAAATCAGCAGGATCTACACCATGATAGCTCAGAATCCCACCGTAATGGTACTTTGATGAATCCCTGAAAGAGGGTTCTATGTGCTGGTATTCCAGGATAAAAGCTTCGTAGATGTAGATATCCGTCAGGATGTCAACCATTTGATTCTGTGCAAGGATCTTGTCACAGTCATCTTTTCCCGGAGCCTTGAAAAAAGTACATGAAGCCACCAGGGCCGGTAAAAGCGCGGCCATGGCTATTTTACGTACGTGATGATATGTTATGATGTGTTTTGCCATGATCAGACTGGTCTTTTCCCTGTCGGGATATCAGCATGTGCTGATGCGTGTATCCTCATCGGTTGCTGTCAAACTCCAGGGCCACTCCTTTTTGTGTTTCAGAAATCTTTCCATCCATATAAACGGGATGGCCGTTGACAAAAGTATATCTGACACGTGTTTTCAATGCCTTCCCTTCGAGAGGGGACCAGCCGCACTTATACAGGATGTTTTCGCTTGCAGGAATGGTTTTCCCCTGCGGGTCGACCACCACGAGGTCTGCGGCATACCCTTTGCGTATAAACCCCCGGTTTTTCACGCCGAAGCATATGGCCGGGTTATGGCACATCAGCTCGACGATCTTTGCCGTGGGAAT
>SLEW01000036.1 GCA_007124575.1 Bacteroidales bacterium
AACCGCAACCCCTTTGTGGATCACCCGGAATTCGTGGAGATGATCTGGGGCGACACCACGGTGCACGTGGGCGACGAACTGCACGACTTCCCCCTCCGTGTTTACCCCAACCCCGCGGTGGATGAGGTCTTCATCGAGTCGCCGGATGAGATGCTGGCACTCCGGGTGTTCAGTGCGACGGGTGCGCTGATGCTGGACAGGCAGCCCGCCGGCACACAAGCCCGGCTTTCCACCGGCAGCTGGCCTTCGGGTGTTTATGTGTTGCGCGTGTACGGCAGGGCAGCCACCGATAGTCGTCGTATTTTGGTTAAGTAGTGCGTGGGGTGGGTGTTGCAGGAGCAAGGCCACGGGTCGTTGAATAACCGGCGGATCGTGGTGCAGTAGCTCACTCCGCCGTCTGACCTTCCTTTTATACCAAACAATTATTTTTTAACTCCTATGTGTTGTTTTTTTCTTTTTATTTGATTATGTTTGTATGCATAATTGCTTGAATGACCTCTAAGAACAATACACATACCCGGCGGCTTCCAGCAGCCAGACATCCCTGTATCTGAACACTTGGTCAGACAATGCCCTAACAAATAAAAAACCAAAACCCCAACACACATGAAAACATTATCTGCATTAAAAACATTGACCCTGACTATGGGACTGCTGGTAATGAGTGCGACGAGCGGGTGGGGGCAGCAAACCTGGATCAATGAAAACATTCAGGGCTGGGATTCTAAAACTTATGGGAATCACACACAAGTGATTGAAGTTGGCTTGTCGACAGGAACAGTAGAGATGACAGACTGTAATGTTTCGCCCACAGGGTCCGCGGTCGGAGACCTTTCGCCGGGACATGTTCGAATGAGAGATAACGATCCCAGTATCTTAGAATTGCCAGAAGTACCATCAGTGTCAACAGTAACTATTGGAATATCCGCTGAAGCAGATGAACGAAGCATTAAATTACAACGAAAAGAAAACGAAGAATGGGAGGACGTAACGATTTTTTCGAACATTGGAACAGCCGGAGAGCTACTCACATATCATGTAAACTTGAATACACCAACATCATTGCGCCTTTATAACCCATCCCATACTGTGCAAATTCACGACATCATAATAAATGTATACATTGATGACCCGAAAAACCTTGAAGCAGCTGCCCGCTTTATTAATGGCAAACACAAAACAAACTTGATCTGGGACCCTAACGACAACAACAACCACGTGCTGCTTGCCTTTAGCAATGATGAAGTTTTTGGAGATGAACCGGATACCCAAACTACCGGTGATGAAATTGCAGGAGGGGGTGAAGTATTGTATTTTGGCAATGACACAAACTTTGAACACGACAATCTTGATCCGGGTACATCATATTATTATAAGATATGGTCATATGACGGCACAGACTATTCGTTCGGATTGACAACAACAAAAGCAACGACTTTCGTTAACTGGACAGGAGGTGGGAATCACGGCGAATGGACTGATGCAAACAACTGGGGGATTGATGGAGTTCCCGAAGCCGAAGATGCTGTAGTTTTGGACAATTCGGGTCAAACATCATCGTATGAAATAATACTCCCCGTAGGTCAAGCAACTACAACAATTCAATCCATTGAAATTACACCTGCTGGAACAAAAAGCATCACCCTTGTCCTGCCAAGTGAAAACAAAGCAAATCCTGGTTTAGAAATTACAGGATCGGGCGACGCCCTTGTATTGAACGATGGTGCAATTTTTAGAAACTCCACCGGGGCAAGTGCTGGTTCGGGTTTTGAGCTCTCTGGTACGGAAGCTAAAATAAGAATCAACAATGGAGGCAGGTACATTCACAACACAAGAAGAGCTCACGCCTCAGCAATTGTGGCAAATCTTTCTGCTGCTGATGGAACCGAGATGGGGGTATTTGAGTTTGATGTTCCAGGTTCTTCAAATTATTCACTATCCCTTACCAACAGGACCTATGGAAGCATTGTTCTTTCCTCAGAGGAAGAAAGGACTTATTCGGGGAGTGGTGTAAGTGATCTGACTATTCGAGGAGATTTTATTGTCTCAGAAAATGTGACATTTGCCCCTACACTTACCGGGAATATTTTGGTAAACGGGGATTTGGATATTTCTGACGGGGGCACCTTCGAGATTTCCCACAAAGGGAAAGTAGATGTAGATGGCACTTTGACTAACCACAACACCGGGGCAAAGGATGGAGCCGGCCTGATCATCCGAAGCACAGGAGAAGACACCGGTTCACTCATCCACAATACCCCGGGCGTGGAGGCCATTGCTGAACGCTATATTGAGCAAGTTGAAGACTGGAGTGCCTCCCCGGCAGTCGAATGGCATTTTATCTCTTCCCCGGTAGCTAACCAGGCAATCTCCGGTGACTGGACACCTTCGGGAACAAATGATGACTATGATTTCTATGCCTGGCAAGAAAATCCGGAACTGTGGCTCAACCATAAAGAAAACGCTATAGGCTCTTTTACTCCGGGGGCTGGCTATCTGGTTGCCTACGAACAAACAGGGACAAAAATATTTAGCGGTGCTATGAATACCGGTGAAATAACCTATGCAATCGCCCAGCAAGGAACTGGATGGAATCTGTTGGGCAACCCATACCCTTCCGCAATTGATTGGAACAATGCAAATCGTGACCACTTCGCTGACGATTTTGTCTACATCTATGATCGTACAAAAGGTGGTGGTGCAGGTGGATACAAAGAAATAGATGGCAGTTCACAAGGTGCTGTTATCCCGGCCCATCAGGGATTCTTTGTGGAGGCAGCAGAAGGATCGCACCAAGAAACCTTTTCTTTCACCAATAATATGCGTATTCATGGAGGTAACTTTATGAAAAACAATGGTCTATCAAAAGATATTATCAAACTGAGATTCGCCAACGATGAATATTATGATGAAACAACAATGCGAATCAGGGAAGGATCAGCATTCGAACGTGATCGTTTCGATGCACGAAAGCTGTTCAGCTTTGCTGACCATGCTCCCCAAATATACTCTAAAACCACAGATCAGGTCAAAGCAGCCATCAACAGCATCCCCGAAATCACGGAAGAGACCACCTTCCCCATCGGAATGCGCATCCCCGAAGATGGGGAATACAGCCTGTCGCTGCAGGAGGTAAGCGGTGCCTTTGAAAGCAGCACCCTGCTGCTCGAAGATGCACAAAAGGACATCGTCCACGACCTGCACGAACAGCCGGTGTATGCCTTTGAAGCGGAAGAAGGAGACATCTCCGGCCGCTTCACCCTGCATTTCAGTCCGCCGTATGATGATGACAACACCACCGACATCTCCGACGCCGACGCCTCAAAAGCCAGGATCTGGCACCACAATAACACCCTGTTTGTCGACAACCCGAACGACCAAACCGAGATCAGGCTGTACGACATCAGCGGCCGCCTGATGCAAACCATCAACGCCGGCACCGGCCAGCAGAGCTGCGAGCTCAGCCTGCCCGCAGGTGCATACATCATTCAATCCAATCACCAGGATATCAGACCCATGAAAATCATCATCCATTAATCCACAGGGCCGTCGTGCAGATCCGGCAAGTGCTGGTCTGCACGACAAGGCCTCAATGGCAGGATCCAAATAAACGTATAGCTAGGTCATCCTAATAAAAACAAACGAAAAACGCACATCAAACACATATACTCATGAAGTCCATTTTAAAAAAAACACTGCTCGCAGCCTTACCGGTACTCTTTATGTTTTCCGCTGCCATAGCACAACCTCCACCCCCCGGCGACCACGGCGGGGATGAAGACGTTCAGCCCGCACCCATAGGCAGCGGCCTGGCATTGCTCCTGGGAATGGGTGCTGTATACGGCGCCAAGAAAGTGTACGACGCCAGGAAAAAGATCCGGGAATAACCCTGACATAACCCCCTGCAGGCATTCGCCCTAGCGGCTTCACGCCGCCCACGGGCAAGATGCATCGCAAAAGGGCCGCATAGGTCATAAAAATGACCTTTGGGGCCTTTTGTGTTTCTCACCAAAAGAGGAGGTATTCATCGCGCATTGTATGCTTCTCCCGGCATCATCCACACAGCCCAAGTGCTGTGCCTACCGCTATGCC
>SLEW01000094.1 GCA_007124575.1 Bacteroidales bacterium
AGAACGAGTTTACCTTTTTCGACTTCGATGACCACTGCCACCTGATGTATCAGAAAGACGATGAAACCCTCATCCTGATCAGCCGGCCGCATGGAACATTTATCGAAGCCATTGCCCCGTTTTCCTATCTCTTCATTACGTTTTTCATCCTGGCTGCCATCTTCTGGCTGCTGGTAAACAAAAGAAAACCCGCCCACCTGCTGCACATGACGTTCAGACGGCGTGTGCAATACTCGATGATCGCCATACTGCTTGTGGCAGCCATCTCCATAGGAGGGGTGTCGGCATGGTTTATTTATAATACCTATGAAAACAAAAACCTGTCATTTCTCAACGAAAAAGCACACAGCATACTGCTGGAAATAGAAGACGACCTGGCCGAAGACCGCGTGCTCGAGCCCGGCATGGAGTACTTCCTCTACGACCTGTTGCTGCAATATTCTAACGTGTTTTTTACCGACATCAACCTGTATAGCCCCGAAGGGCTTCTTTTGGCCTCCAGCAGACCGAAAGTCTTTGAAGAAGGCCTGGTGGGAAGGAAAATGGATCCCGTGGCTTATTACGAGCTGCACGAAGCACAGCGCAGCCAGTTTGTGCATAACGAACGAATCGGCAAGCTGGAATATCTTTCAGCCTATACGCCCATCTATAACAGATATAACGAGAAGATTGGCTATCTCAACCTTCCTTATTTTGCCAAGCAGAGTGAGTTGCGTAACGAGGTCTCCTATTTCCTCGTGGCCTTCATAAACATATACCTCTTCCTTGTGGTGCTGGCCGTGGTGGTTGCGCTGTTTGTGTCAGGTTATGTGACCAAACCCCTGCAGCTTATCCGTGACCACATGGGGCGCGTGAAACTGGGAAAGAAAAACAGAAAGATCGAATGGACCCGCGAAGACGAGATCGGCAACCTGGTCAAGGAGTACAATCGCATGATAGATGAGCTGGCCATCAGTGCTGAGTTGCTGGCCCGAAGTGAACGCGAGTCGGCATGGCGGGAGATGGCGCGTCAGGTAGCCCACGAGATCAAGAACCCGCTTACCCCCATGCGGCTTAACGTACAATACCTCGAAAAGGCATATAGGGAAAAAGCCCCCGACTGGGACAAGCGGCTGGAACGCTTCACAAAAACCATGATCGAGCAGATCGACAGCCTGTCGGTCATCGCCAGCGAGTTTTCCGACTTTGCCAAGATGCCCGCCGGAATAAAGGAACATCTCGACCTCAGACAGCTTTTGCCCGAGGTGCTGGATCTGTATAAAGACTTCGAAAAAGTGAATATTAGGCTGCACATGCCCGAAGGAGTTGAACCCATGTATGTATTAGCCGACAGAAATCAGTTGCTGCGCGTGTTTAACAACCTGTTAAAGAACGCTATACAGGCCTATTACAAAGGGGATACGGCGGAGATCGACGTCAAATGCCACAAAGAAGGCAACATGTACCGGATAGAGGTTGTGGATTACGGCCTTGGCATCCCCGACGACCTGAAAGACAACATTTTTAGTCCTTATTTCACAACCAAGACAAAAGGGATGGGCCTCGGTCTTTCTATGGTGAAGAACATCATCGAAAGCTTCGGGGGAAACGTCTGGTTTACCTCACGTGAAGGAGAGGGCAGCGTGTTCGGTTTTGCCGTACCCGCCGCAAAATGAATGTGCAAAAAAACGATGATCTAACCGTTGGAGGCACCACAGCGAAAATCCGTGCTGGCCGAAGGCCTTCCGCGTCATCCGCGTTCCATCCCGACAGCAAACTAAAACCCTGATACCGTCAAAGTACACCCCCATCCCTTACTAACCACCCCAAAACTCCACCAATTAGCACATTGGCACATTATCTCATTAGCACATTATCTCATTAGCACATTAGCAAATTAGCAAATTAGCACATTGGCAATCCTCAGATCCACAATAACCCCCAAGCAACCTCAAACGCTATTTGTACTCCAACGGCTCCACTTCTCCGCTATATACCATCAGTCCGTTCATTGCCAATGCGCGCATCTCGTCTTCACCGGGGTAAACATACACGGGGCCGATGTGCCTTACGCGATTTGACACGGCCTCCACAAAGGGTTTGCCGTAGGCGATGCCGCCGGTGAGCAGAATCGAGTCCACTTCACCTTGCAGCACGGTAGACATGGCACCGATCTCTTTAGCGACCTGGTATGCCATGGCGTCCTGGATAAGCGCTGCCTTTTCATCTCCGGCCTTTGCCCGCTTTTCCACTTCATAAGCATCGTTGGTGTTGAGATAGGCAATCAGTCCGCCTTTGCCGGTGATCATCTTACGTATCTCGCTTTCTGTATACTTGCCGCTGAAACACATGGTTACCAATGATCCTGCAGGAAGAGTGCCGCTGCGTTCCGGCGAGAAGGGACCTTCGCCGTCGAGCGCCTGGTTTACGTCGATAACACGCCCCTTATAATGAGCTCCCACACTGATGCCGCCACCCAGGTGTGCCACGATGAGATTGAGCGCCTCATACTTGTTGGATACGGACTTGGCGTGCTGGCGTGCGATGGCTTTCTGGTTGAGGGCGTGAAAGATAGAAATGCGCTCAAACTCAGGATGCCCGGAGACACGTGCCAGATCGCTGAGTTCGTCAACAACCACCGGGTCGGCAATGTATGCCCTGGCACCAGGAACGGTTTTGGCAATGTCGTTGGCGATCAGCCCGCCAAGATTGCTGGCATGCTGGCCCAAAACACCTATCTTCAGATCTTCAATCATGCGCTCGTTTACCTCGTAAACGCCCGACGGAATGGGTTTTATCACGCCACCGCGCCCTACAATGACCTTGATGTTTTTTACATCGAAAGAGGCGCTTTCAAGCTCATCCAGGATGATTTGCTTGCGAAAGGCATACTGGTCGGTAATTTTTTCGAAGCCCTCGAGATTTTCCGTTGAATGTTTGATGTTTTTCAGGAAGACCTCTTTTGTGTTGTGAAATACAGCGATCTTCGTGGAGGTGGAGCCAGGGTTAATAGCCAGGATCAGTTCTTCTTCCATCTGTTTGCTTTTTATTGGAGTTACTTATTGAATAGTATTGAATTTTTCTTTTGTGATGACATGTTTCCGGGAAAAGGCAGCCCGAAAGGCTTAAGCAGGCCACATCACCCCACAGCTGCGGCGAGGGCAATGCTATTGAGCTTGGTTTCGTCGGTGTCGGCACGGGATGTCAGAACGATGGGAGCGGCTGCTCCAAGAATCACGGCGGCACACTTTGCCTTTGCAAAGTAAATAAAGGCCTTGTAAAGGCCGTTTGCAGCATCTATGCCGTCTGGTATCAGAATGTCGGCATCACCGGCCACGGGGCTGTCAATGCCCTTCAGGGCGGCACTTGTCTTGCTCACCGCGTTGTCAAAAGCCAGCGGTCCGTCTATGATGCAGTTTTTTATCTGTCCGCGGTCGCCCATTTTGGCAATGTTGCTGGCCTCTATGCTTGATTTCATGGCGGGATTCACCGTTTCTGCCGCGCTAAGCATCGCCACCCTGGGCTTTTCAATGCCCAGCTTCTGAAAGTACGTCACGGCGTTTCGGGTGATGCTCACCTTCTCCATCAGGTCAGGTGCTATGTTCATGGCTGCATCCGTCAGGCCTATCAGCTTGTGATAGGTGGGAAGCTCAAAGATTGCCAGGTGGGAGATCTGCTCACCGGTGCGCAGCCCATACTCCTTGTTGAGCACCGCCTTTAGCAAGATGGCCGTGCCCAGGTTGCCCTTCATGAGGACATCGGCATCCTTTTCCTTTACCATCTTTACCGCGCGGGCAGCTGCCCTGGCATTGTCGGGCTCATGGATGACCATGAACGGCGTCAGATCATAATGGTGATTCCCGGCAATCTCATTGATCTTTGATTCATCACCCACCAGGATGGGCTCAACCAGGCTGTTTTCATAGGCGTTGAGTACAGCTCCCAGCGCATGCGCATCATGCGCCGCAGCCAATACCAAACGCCTGCGACTATGACCCCTGGCCATGTCGTGCAATTGTGATAGTTTCGTTAACATATGATACAGGATTTTCTTGTGTGCGATTTGTCCTCAAAAATAAGAAAAAGATATGAAACGGAAGCAGAAA
>SLEW01000324.1 GCA_007124575.1 Bacteroidales bacterium
CCTCCTGTTGGACAGCCCAAGTGCTGCGTCTGCGGCACTTTCCATGAACTGGCCTCCTGTTGGACAGCCCAAGTGCTGCGTCTGCGGCACTTTCCATGAACTGGCCTCCTGTTGGACAGCCCAAGTGCTGTCCCTACGGTTCCTCACGGGAAAAACGTGGGGCCGGCCAAGTCCGGCCCTACCTACTCCTCTATCCACACCTTTCGCCCCCCACGTCCAGCCAGGGCTTTTCTGATCTCATCAAAGCTCCGGCGTTTCATCTCAAAGATGCTTATTCTGCTGCCTATCTGCCCGGGGTGATGGGCATCAGAGCTTCCAATAAATGTATAGGCCTGCAGATCAGGGTGTCTGGTCTTTATCTCGTTTTCAGTCGCCTGTTTGGATATCTCCAGTGCATCAGCCTTGAGTCCGGGGGGCACAAAGCCCAGCTGGCTAAAAAGACTGTAGCTGGGCCGGTCGATATGTGCCGGAATGAATATCCCTCCCATCTGATGAACAACCTGCTGAACCTCTTCAAGGGATTTACTTATAGCCGATATAAGCAACTTTTCTTCTTCTTCCAGGATCATCTCATCCTCATCTACCACAACCTGGTATCCAAACACCCCGGGTTTGTTTTTGACATCTGCCAGATGTGCATCCAGGAAGTGCTGAAACTTCACCAGGGAATCATTGTTTTCAAAGAACGCAAGGCAGTGGATCTCTTCGCGGGTTGTCACCTCAGCTCCTCCAATAACGAAGATGCCTTTCCTTTCTGCCAGATTTTTGATCAGCGCCACATGCTTTGTGCTGTTGTGGTCGGTCACGCCCAGGATGTCGATGCCTTTTCGTGCTGCGACATCTGTTATTTGAGCCGGACTCATCTCCAGGTCGCCACAGGGCGACAATACGGTGTGCACATGCAAGTCGGCACGGTATCTGTTCATTTATTTTTTGATCAGTTCGTATAATTTGCCCGTAATTTCAAATGCACTCATTGAAGTGCCCAGCAAGGGAATCTCCTCTTCATTGCTTTGGCGGGCGGTATCTTCATCCGGCTTGTTACCATTTACAAGAATTACTGCTGCCAGCTCTTTCAGCGAGGCAATCGCCATCACATTCTTGTGCGTTTGCAATGTAATCCATACCTGGCCTTCGTCGGCGTTTCCCATCACATCACTAAGCAGATCGGACACGTATCCCCCGCTTACTTTACGGTTCAGACCGTTTTCGCCGCTGAAAACCTGTAAATCCAATTTGTTCACAATCTCTGCTGCTGTCATCTGATTATATGATTTGGTTTAACTTTTTGGCTTTTGGCGTTGGCTTTTGGCTTTTGGCGTTGACTTTTGGCTTTTGGCTTTTGGCGTTAGCGTTGACTTTTGGTCAATTCAGATGCATGGTGATCTCCACCCTGGTTCCCTTGCCCACTTCACTTTCCACATGCAGGTGGTCGGCATTTTTTTTCATGTTGGGAAGCCCCATTCCTGCGCCAAACCCCATTTCCCTTATTTCACTGGTGGCCGTTGAAAAACCTTCTTCCATAGCCTGTTCGATATCCTCTATTCCGGGTCCTTCATCTTCAAGAACAATCCTTATCTTCTCATCATCCACGGCAAAAACAATTTTACCGCTCCACGCATGCGCCACAATGTTTACCTCCCCTTCGTAAGTAGCCACCACCGTCCGCTTTATGATGGCCATGTCTACACCCAGCTTTTTCAAAGACTTCTTGATCTGACTGGAAGCATATCCTGCCCTGCTGAAATCACCCCCGGTGACACTGTACTGATCTGCTATCTTCTCGCCCATGACGGTTTAGAATATCGGTTTTACTCCCTCTGCATACAGCAGTCCGCATGTTTTATAGAGTGAGTAGCGGCACTCCATCAGAATGATGTCACTCTCCCGCGCCAGCTCTATCATTTCCGCACTTGCCTTTTTGTTTCTGGCAAATATGATGCAGTTGATATCTGACATTTCGGCTGTACGAATGGTCTGCATATTAGCCAGTCCGGTGATGAGCAATACATTGTCGTTACTTAGCGTGAGAACATCACTCATAAGGTCGGACGCAAAGGCCAACTCGATTGTATAATCAAGCCGCTCCCCGCCACAAAGAATGCGTGCATCCAATATCCTTATGATGTCTTTAACCTGCATGTTGTACTTTCTATTACCAGATCCTGATGTTTCTGTTCACTTCACCGGGCAGTCTTCTACCTGGTTTTGTGTACGTAAGATGTGCTGTTGATTCGCTTCAGTCACCTCTATTTCAATGAACTATATCCTACGCTGAATATAACAGTGCAAAGATAAACAATTAAAAATCACTAAACAAACAAGGTTGTGAATTTTTTCACATCTTTATTTGTTCAACCTGTTAAAAATAACAGCCAGGTCAGAATAAATGGATGTATTTTCAACGATCACGTGTGCAGGAACCCTGATGGATTGAGGGGTGAAGTTCCAGATGGCCTTTATGCCCCAGGCAACAGCCAGGTCGGCAACTTCCTGTGCACCGTCATCAGGTGTTGTAATGATGGCTATCCGGGCAGGAGTTTTAATTGAAAGATCACGAAAGGCGTCCAGGTGATGGATCTTAACATCCTTGATGGATTGACCCGTAATGTTTTTATCCACATCAAACCCGGCTATGATCTTTAATCCGTAGTGTGTAAGCCCATCATAGTTGATCAGGGCCTTGCCCAGGTTACCCACACCAAAGAGAAACGCATTTTCGTGGCTGTTAAAGTCCAGAAAGTTAATGAGGGTATCAATAAGTTGATCAACCTGGTAACCGACTTTTGTGCGTCCTTTTACTCCTGTATGGGCCAGATCTTTGGTTACCAGGGTGTGATCCATCTTAAAGGTGATGGCGATTTGGCTGCTTGACACGTAATCCACGCCATTAATTTTTAAAGACTTGAAATAACTAAGGTAGCCGGGAAGTCGCCGCAGCGTGGGAACGGGAACATGATTGACGTTGTGATTGTTGTTTCGTGCCTTCATGATAATGGGTTAGTGGTATTAACAAACAGATAATAGAAACAGCAACGCTCTTTTAGCCGGATGTTATTCACATTCCGGATAAGTTTAAAAAAGGGTTGATCAGGAGGAGTAACTGAAACGCAGTCAGCGAATCACACCGGATCAACCCTTTTAAGCCTGCTTACGCCACAGTTTAGTGTCGCTTACGTGGCGTATAGTGTGTGTGCAGAAGGTCATGTGATTTATGACCTAATGGCTCATGAAGGAAGGATTCGTATATGGCAGTCACCTCGGGGTTCTCGTGAGACTTGCGCAACGTTAGTCCTTCGTCCTCTTCATAGATACCCGCTGCACGCTTCTTACGGATCTCCATGTTGGTGGGCATGGGCTGACCGCCGCCGCCAATACATCCACTGGGGCATGCCATGATCTCAATGAAGTGATGGTTGGCTTCTCCTGCCCTGATCTTGTCCATAAGGATCTTGGCATTGGCAAGGCCGTGGGCAATAGCCACATTCAGATCCACACCTTCCAGGAAGCTCCATTCAGGCTTCACATCCTTGATCTTCACGGAGGCTTCTTTTACTCCTTCCATTCCCCTGACAGGCTTAATATTCAAACCGGCAAAAGGAACTTCACGTCCGGTAACAAGTTCATAAGCGGTACGCAGCGCGGCTTCCATAACACCACCCGTGCTGCCAAAGATTACAGCAGCGCCTGTGGATTCACCTAGGATCTTGTCATATTTCTCGTCTTCGAGTTTTTCAAAATCGATACCTGCCTGGTGGATCATGCGGCCCAGCTCCCGGGTTGTAAGTACATAGTCGACATCTTTATAACCACTGCCGCGCATTTCGGGACGCTCAGCCTCAAATTTCTTCGCTGTACAAGGCATAATGGAAACGACAACCATCTCGGCCGGATTCTTGTTAATCCGTTCTGCATAATATGTCTTGGCCAACGGACCAAACATCTGCTGGGGCGACTTGCAGGTAGAGAGGTTTGCGAGCAAGTCAGGATAAAGGTGCTCCTGGAACTTGACCCAGCCTGGCGAGCAACTTGTGAGCATGGGCAGTGCCACATCTTTTCCATCTACGAGTGCCTCCTTCAGGCG
>SLEW01000045.1 GCA_007124575.1 Bacteroidales bacterium
CTCTTTTCAGAGGTGTAAAACTGGATTTGTTCCTTACCCCCGTAAATCACACAGGGGACAAAGCCCTCCCTGCGCAGCCTTTTCGCATCTTTTTTCCCTACGTTCTCGCGCGGAGAACCGCTAACAGATACTTTTTTCATAGATTTACAAGTTAAATGAGTTGAAAATAAAGATTTTACAACAATTTTTGCCGCAAAACAGGGTGCAAAGATAGTGCATTTTGTTTATAAATCAACATATTAACGGATGCGTTCTGCGCTAAAGCGCTTTATGTCCTGCGCTTTAATTCACCAGATCATCAATAAATTTCTGCTCTCTTGCCCGGCCTTCGTTGTAAAGCTTGATCCAGGCCATCAGACCCAGGACAGCGAGCACCAGGAATACCGCAAACTGAAAGCTTGTGAACACGAGGCCTTTAACGAAATAAAGAGGCACGGAGATAACATTTCCCGCGATCCAGTAGATCCAGTTTTCAATCCTTTTCTGTGCCATGAAGTACATGCCAATCAGGAAGATGGATGTGGTTAAGGAGTCAACATAGGGGATATAAGACTGCATGTATTCGGGGTCATCCTGTTTGAAGGTGTACAGCAGCGCATATATAATGATATATAGTACGGGAATCATGGCAATCCCAAAAGCTTGCTGTTTTTTGGTGTTCCAGCGAATGGGACGCACCAGTTTATGTTCATCTTTGCGTGTCCATACGTACCATCCATAAATGCTCATCATCGTGTAGAAGAAGTTGATGCCCATATCGGCATAGAGCTGGATGGTAAAGGTTATATAAATATATATTACTGTGCTGATTATCCCGGTAGGAAACACCAGCAGGTTTGCCTGTCTTGCAAACCAAACACTCATGATGCCAAAAAACACGGCGATCAATTCCAGCCATGTGGTTGCCATCACATTTTCATAAAAAAGCTGGAGAAAGGAGTCTGACAAAATCATAGTAACAAAATAATATTGCTTGAGCAGTCTTATTGGTGGCAAGCAAAAGGGTTATTGACAAACAGGTGTGATGCTGTTAGTTGGCCGCAAACTTTTCTGCTTCGCCAAACACGCGCAGGAAATTGCCGGACCATATCATTTCGATCTCTTCTTTGGTGTAACCTCTTTTGACAAGCTCTTTTGTGATGTTTGGCAGTTCCGATACATCGAAGCAGTCTTCCAGTGCGCCGCCTCCGTCAAAGTCGGTGCCTATTCCTACATATTCTACGCCTACCAGGTCAGTTACATGGTCGATATGATCCACCAGGTCAGATACCGTGGCCATCGGTGCGGGGTATTTGTTGTTGAGCGCCCACCATTCTTCGCGGGCCTGATTCATCTCTTCGTCGCTGAGTCCCTGGAAATTATTCCAGCGTTCACGAAGCTCGGCAAAGGCTTCTTCCCTTTCGGGGTCAGATTCCATTTCTTTTACGTAGGCGCTGAGCACGCTGAGTTGGAGCACGCCGCCATTTTCTGCCAGCGCGATGATCATGTCGTCGTCCAGGTTTCGGGGATGGTCACAAATGGCCCTGACGTTTGAGTGAGATGCCATGACGGGTACTTCGGTCACCTCAAGCACATCATAAAATGCATCATCGGAAATATGGCTTACATCCACCATCATGCCTATACGATTGAGTTCTTTGACCACTTCCACGCCAAACTCCGACAGCCCTCCATGCAACGGTCCGTCGTTGTCTGTGGAGGCGTCGCATATCTGGTTATTCCTTGAGTGTGAAAGCCCCATGTAGCGGCTGCCCAGGTCGTAATATTTTTGCAGCATATCAAGGTTTTTGCCGATGGGGTAACCGTTTTCGTTGCCGATATAGATGGCCAGGCGGCCTTCGTCATGGATGCGTTGGGCGTCGTCAGCGGTAAGTGCCAGCGCTGCTACATCCTGGTTTTCTTCGATGGCCTGATGTATCAGCTCGAAGATATGCAGGGCGCGCTGATGATTTTCAGTATAAGCTTCTGGTGTCAATTCTCCCTGGGCCAGGTAAACGGCGAAGAATGCAGCATCCAGCCCGCCTTCAAGCATTCTTGGGAAGTCGAGCTTGCCACCCCCGTCGTGGGGGTCGTTATACTCGCTGATGTCGAAGCCTTCGCGCATCAGCATCAGTGGCGTGTCTACGTGGGAGTCCAGCGTGAGTACATCCGTATGGATGGCTCCGGCCTTTTCGCGTGTTGTTTGTTCTGTTCGCTCTGCCGGGGATCCACAGGAAAGCAGAAAAAACGCACTTAAAAAAACAGGAAAACAGGAAAAAAGGGAAGGTAACCTCATGATGAAAAATTACAGGGTTTATAAATTGCGGCGGTAAAGATACACAATTTGCAAAAAGTTCGGGCATCATCTCAAACCCCATACCCCGAAACTTTTAACCCTGTAGTTATTTTTCCCACGACACTGCATCCACACCATCCACTTTGAACAGTTCCTGAATGACGTTGGCGCCTAATTCGGCCTGTTTGTATTTTACCAGAAAACGTACCTTCATCTCACCTTTGGTGCCTGTGGCCTTAATGCTGTAACCTTTAATGATGAAGTCCATCTGGCTGATCTGCTTCCGGGCGTTTTCATAAAACAGGGTACCTCCTTTTCCGGAGAGGAATATTTCGCCGTAATGCTCTGACTTAATGTCGATGCGGTGGAGTACCAAAAGGGCAAAGAGCACCAGCATTGTGGCAGTGATGGCCAGGAAGAACTGTCCCAGTCCTGTGGTGATGCCAATGGCGGCTACGACCCAGATGGATGCTGCCGTGGTAAGGCCTACCACGTGGTCTTTGCCCTTGAGAATGGTGCCAGCACCAAGAAAGCCGATGCCTGTGATCACGCCCGCCGCAGCCCGCGCGGGATCCATAGCCAGGATGTCATCGCCCGAGCTTATGAGCGAAAGCTTCAGGTTTTCAAAGGCTACGATTATCAGGGCGGCACCCATACAAACGAGGATGTGTGTGCGCAGGCCCGCCGGTCTTCCGTGAACTTCACGCTCAAGACCCACCAGGGCACCCAGCACCGTGGCGAGCAAGAGCTGTAAAACCAGATGCCACTGCCAGCTAATGTCAAAAAGAGGTTGCTCCATAGGATGATGCTTGTTTATGCTGTTTATGTTGCCGTTTGATATGCGACTGTCTAAGATACGATAAAGTTTTTAAATAGTAAGGCAAACCTGGGTTTGAAGTTTGGCGCAGCATCTGGGTTGTCAACGTTATTCGCATTCCTTACATTTGCAGCTAATATCATACTTCTCCTTATTTTCCTATCTTTACATAATGAAAATCTGAATTTGTTCATGTACTATTGTCGCGATAGGTGTTATGAAACCTCCACGCCAAAGCATTGACAAACAGGGGGGTGATTATGTCATGGTGAGTTTTCCCGTATGGACGGGACAAGCAATGTGACCGAATTAATCAAATTGTATATACATGAGAAAAATTATCCTTTTTGCCTGCACTGTCTTATCTGCAGGTTTGCTTACCACCCGGGCTTCAGAACCTCTTGTCTTTTCGCCCCACTGGATGCCCCAGGCTCAGTTTGCCGGCTTCTATGTGGCCCAGGATCAGGGGTTTTATAAAGAGGCGGGTGTCGATGTGGAGATCATCCATCCTTCTCCTACCGTCAGCTCGGTCGATTTTCTCGAGCGCGGCACGGCCGATGTCATCACCCAGTTCCTGATGACTGCCCTTACTGCCAGTAATGAGGGTCTGGACCTTGTTAATATCGGACAGCTATCACAGCATTCGGCGATTCTCTTTGCAAGCAAGAAATCAAGCGGTATAGAAACCATTGAAGATTTTGAGGGGAAAAAGGTCGGCGTATGGCGCGGAGGCTTCCGTGAAGTGCCCATGGCCATGCTTATGGATCAGGGCGTAGATGTGAACTGGGTATCGGTTTTATGGTCTGTTAACCTCTTCCTTGAAGATGGCGTTGACCTGATGACAATGATGTGGTATAATGAATATAATCAACTGTACCTCAGCGGTCTTGACAGGGATGAGGTTAATACCTTCTTTGTGGCTGATTATGGTTTTGATGTCCCGGAGGATGGCATTTACACGCTTGCAAGTACACGGGATGAACGTGAAAAAGAGCTGCGTGCCTTTGTGGAGGCAAGCATTCGGGGATGGGACTATGCCTCGGAAAATCAGGATTATACGGTTTCACTTATCGTTGACATGATGCGGCAGGCCAACATTCCGGCCAATAAGGCACATCAGCGCTGGATGCTGAAACGCATTCTTGATCTGCAGGCGCCCGGAGAAAAAGAGGTGCGAAAAACCGAACTTCATCCTGATGACTATCAAATGGCCGTTGAAATACTTAAAGAGCGCGAAATTATTGAACGGATCCTTCCCTATGAGGAGTTCTTTCAACCCGTTTGTTCCTTTAATGAGTGACAAGAATATTAACATTCCATGATTAAAAAAAACAGCCTTTCCTTCCGAATAATAAAAAGGGTGCTTACTTTCACCACACTCATGTTTTTGCTGGTGCTATCCTTGTTTTATTATTTTGCGCGTAATTCCATTGAAGAGTCTGCCAGGGAAAACGCCATTCATATTGCTGACAATGCCGTGGCCAAAATTGAACAAGAGCTCCAGCCCATGGAAAAAATCCCTGAAGTGGTCGCTGGCCTGATGGAGATTGATCCACCACATGAAGATTCCCTTTTCCTCCTTGTGGAAACCATCCTGGAAAAAAATCAAAACGTGTCTGGCGCTGCCATCGCCTTTGAGCCCAATTTCTTCCCCGATAAGGGTTTATATTATTCGCCTTATGCTTATCGCGACGGAGACCGGATCCACTCATTCAGCCTTGGAGACGAAAACTATGAGTATTTCTACATGGACTGGTATCTGATACCCAAAATGCTTGATACGGCTTACTGGACGGAGCCCTATTATGATGAAGGTGGCGGTGAGATGCTGATGTCGACCTATTCGGTGCCTTTTTACATGCGCCGTGATGGAGAACGGGTATTTGCCGGAATTGCAACGGTGGACGTTTCATTGGATTGGCTCACCGAAACCGTGGCAGAGATCGAGATCTTTGAAACCGGTTATGCCTTTATGCTAAGCCGAAACGGGGTTGCCGTGACTTACCCCCGGCGGGAATTCATCATGAACGAAAGCCTCTTCTCCATGGCAGCAGAAAGGGACTCTGAACTGCTGAGAGAGATCGGCCAGGACATGATTGCCGGTAATAGCCAGTTCCGCGAGCATGGCATGAACGACACTGGCCGGTTTTGGATTTACTATACTCCTCTGCCCAGCAGTGGGTGGTCTATTGGCGTGGTATATCCCGATGCGGAGATGTTTGCTGCCCTGCGTTCCATTACCACCCTGATGATCATTCTGGTGCTTGGCGGTTTGATCGTGCTCACGATACTTACCGTACAAATCGTGAACCGCATTTCGGCGCCGCTCTCACAGTTTTCTAACTCAGCACGCCTTGTGGCTGAAGGTAATTTTGATGTGAAACTGCCCAAGATCCGAAAGACCCTGGAGCTGAGAGAACTTCATGATGCCTTCTCGCACATGCAGGAAGAGCTGGCCGAATATGTGGTCAACCTCAAGGAAACTACTGCCGCGAAGGAAAAAATCGAAAGCGAGCTGCGCATTGCGCGCGAAATACAGCTCGCCATGATCCCCCACAGTTTTCCGCCTTATCCCGACCTGCCCCAGGTAGACCTTTATGCCGTATTGCGCAGTGCCAGGGAGGTGGGAGGTGATCTCTATGACTTTTTCGTAGTAGACCAGGATAAGTTCGTGTTTGCCATAGGCGACGTGTCGGGCAAAGGAGTGCCGGCTTCCCTGTTCATGGCTGTCACGCGTACATTGCTCCGGACCATTGCAGACAAAGAACAATCACCGTCAAAGATCATGGCAGCACTTAATAAGTCGTTGAGCTTCAACAATGAAAGCAATATGTTTGTGACCTTTTTCCTGGGCGTGATGAATTTGAAAACAGGTCAGTTGTCTTATGTCAATGCCGGACATAACCCCCCGGTGCTCATAAGCAAAACAAAGGAAACGAAAATGTTTGAACCGGCAAAAACCATTCCCCTGGGTCTCTATGAGGAATTTGAATACCCGGAACATAGCATGACATTGGAGCCGGGCGACAAATTGTTCAGCTACACCGATGGTGTTACCGAAGCTGAAAATGTACGTGATGACCTTTTTGATGAGGATCGCATGCTGAAAGTCCTTGAAGAAAACAAGGACAAGTCGCCCAAAGACCTTATCAATGTCATGATGCATGCCATCGAAGCACACGTGCAGGACCATCCACAGTCTGATGATATTACCATGATGACCGTTTCATTTAAAGGGCTAGACCATGGAAACACACAAAATAAAGCTGACGAATAAGCTCAGCGATCTGGAAAAAATCCGGGATGCCATGGAAAACATCGGCGCAGAGTGGCGTATTGACCCCCAGACCTGCATGTCGGTGAACCTGGCACTGGAAGAAGCCTTTACGAATATTGTCAATTATGCTTTTGAGAACAATGACCCCCAGGAAATTGTTGTGGACATTAAAAAGCAGGATGGTAAACTTATTTTTGTCATAAAGGACGAGGGTCGTCCTTACGATCCTACCAAAGCACCGGAACCCGATACCTCGCTGCCGGCAGAAGACCGGCCAATAGGAGGCCTTGGCATATTTCTCATCCGTAAAATTATGGATGACGTAAAATATCAGCGCATTGAAGCACAAAATCAGTTAACATTAATAAAAAACATAAACCCATGAATGTAAGCAGTGAAAAGGTTCAGGATTACCTGGTAATTAATGTGGAAGGACGACTGGATACCACCCAGTCAGACAGCTTCGAAAAACAGGTGATGGAGATGTTAACAGGCGACGACAAAAAAGTGATCCTTGATTGTGAAGGACTCAACTATATCAGCAGCTCCGGGCTAAGAGTCTTTCTCATTATGCAGAAAAAAATGGCAGCAGAGGGTGGTGAACTCAGACTGTGTAACCTGCAGCCATCCATTAAGGAGATTTTTGACATGTCAGGGTTTTCCATGATCTTTACCATCCATGATGACAGGGATGCTGCACTGAATGCTTAGAGCCGGGAGCTGCGCGAATTGAAAACGGCAGGTAAATACAATACCTATGCATACAGCAAGCTATTTCGTCAGCAAGGAAGGAGGTAAGGTACATTGCACCCTCTGCCCTCATGCATGTGTTGTCGTGCATGGCGGATACGGTAAATGCCGGGTGCGAAAAAATGAAGATGGCGTTATGCTTGCTGAGTCGTGGGGAGCTGTGTCAGGCTATCATATGGATCCCATCGAGAAGAAACCCCTGTATCATTATTATCCGGGAAGTCAGATTCTCTCCGTGGGAAGCTATGGGTGCAACTTTCGCTGTCCATGGTGCCAGAATGCCGGCATATCCCAGTGTGGCGCTGAAACAGGAATGATGCGGAGAGAGCTGTTGCCGGACGAGATCGTACATACGGCCGCCAGCTCTGATAGCATGGGCGTGGCGTATACCTATAATGAACCCACGGTTTGGTTCGAGTTCATGATGGATATCGCCAGGCCTGTCAAAGAACGTGGCATGAAAAACGTGGTGGTGACCAATGGTTTTATAAATCCGGCACCGCTTGATGAGATGCTGGAGGTAAGCGATGCTTTTAATGTGGATCTGAAATCCTTTGATGATGAGGTGTATCGCGAGTATGCGAAAGCCCGGCTTGAACCGGTATTAAACACCCTGAAGACGATCGTTGCAGCTGGAAAGCATTTGGAGGTCACCTTTTTGGTGGTGCCCGGCGTCAACGATGACCTGGAGCGTTTCGAAGAGATGATTAAATGGTTGAAGGCAGAGGCTGGCAAAAAGGTGGTGTTGCATGTTAACAGGTATTACCCCTCATGGAAGATGCATGCCGCACCGACACCTGTCAAGCTTATGCGCAGGATGAAAAGTATTGCCGGGGCTCACCTGCCACATGTGTATCTGGGCAATGTTCCTGGTGAGGCATAATCATGTATGGAGGGCTTTTGGTTGTTAGCCGAAGGAGTTCCAGACGGAGGCCGCAAAGAAGGATGTGCCGCACCGATTCTTCCGGAATAATTTATGTCTTCAACCTGGATGATCATCTTTCTCTGATGGGATTAACCCTTAAAAACTATTAGTATGCCACAAAGGAAAAGCCAGATCCGGCCTGCGGCGGTTAAAGGGATGTTTTACCCGGGAAGCATGCAGGAGGTCCGGATGATTATTGAAAAGGCCCTGGGAGGGGAAACAGAAAACATTGACGCACATGACTTTTCCGGAAGAATCCCCGGCGGAGTGGTTCCACACGCCGGGATGGTCTTTTGTGCACGACAGGCTGTGCATTTTTTTGAACATTGCCGGCGGGCTGGCCTGACGCCGGACACGGTGGTGATCATCCACCCCAATCACCAGGGCGTCGGGCCCGCCATTTCGACAGACGGACATGACGCATGGGAGGCTCCCGTGGGTGAGGTGCCGGTAGATAGTGAACTGGCAGACCGCATGAATCTGGATGTTTCCGTTCAGGCACAGGAAGCAGAGCATTCAGCAGAAGTGATGCTTCCCTATCTTCAATATTTCTTTCAGCATCCCTTTAAAATCCTTTCTGTGAACATGCAGGCCCAGGATGCCAGCCATGCCGAAGGGCTGGCTGAAAAGCTACATGATGCTGAAAAAAAACTGGGAAGAGACGTCCTGGTAGTGGCCTCTTCTGATTTTTCTCACTTTCTGACCCCGGACCGGTCAAAGGAACTGGACGACAAAGTTTTGGAGGTCATCCTGAAGAAAGATGCCGACCGTGTGGAAGAGGTCGTAAAACAACACCACGTATCAGTTTGCGGCTTTGGCCCGGTCATGGCCCTGATGAAATACGCAGCCCTCAGGTATCCGGACTACAAGGTGCATTTGTTGCGCCGTGGTCACTCCGGCGAAGTCAGACCCTCGAAAGAGGTAGTAAACTATGTAAGCCTGCTCTTTGAAAGCGCTTAGTTCAATGGGTTGGCCACCATCCGGGCAGTGAACTCAAATTTAACCGTAAAGTCGAGTGGCCCTTCATTAAAGGTTGCATTCGCATGCAACACGAAGCGGTGCGGAGGCTCTTCGGCCAGCTCACCTAGCAGGTTTACTCCTGAGTTATTAAGGTCCAGAACCGTGGGAGAGTTCAATAAGTTCTGAAGGTTATATCCCCCCAGCGATGCGATCTCTCGTACGCTCCCGTTATCCGTATCAGACACACTTAATGATCCGCTTTCAAACTGCTGCCCGGCATCGCCGTTGTGGGCTGTAAGCCAGAACCTGACCTCTTCAATTTTTACCTCTTTGATCTTGCTTCCGTATTCATCAATAATACTAACGTCTGCTGCCAGATCAAATAATTCTGCCTGATCAAACGCATGCTCTTCTGTGTCGATGACAAATTCTTTGCTGAAGGTGAAGCTTTCCTCCACATCAAGCAAGTCATCACAGGCAAAAAGGAAGAGTGTGATGAACATGATGAGTGTAATGATTTTTGTATTTTTCATGGCTTTTTCATAAATTGATTAATAAAAGACAAGTATAAATTTACAAATTAATTTAACTGGATATGTTTTGTTTGAAAATTATTTAATTTAAGACAGATTAACGGTGTACATGGATATTGTCGCGATATTTTTTGTATATTGTAACTTTATGTAAAAGGCATGGGGGATTATTTTCAAATTGAACAAAACACTTGGATGTATCATTATAAAAAAGCTTGAATTATGATAAAAGGAAAAGTATTGCTGGGATTATTGGCTGGTTTTTCCGTGGGAACTATTTTAGGTTCACTGTTTGCTTCGGGAAAAAAGTCAAAGAATGATAAAAAAGACAAGGCAAAAGAAAAAGAGTCTGACGATGATGATGAATTTGTTGTCAAATATTAATTTTGCCTGCTTTTATTGATTTAAAATTTTCTGGAGATGCGTAGTTTTTTGTTGTGGATGATCGTGCCGGCCATTATGGTATCTTGTCAAACCGTGAAAAAGGATGTAGAAGAGCCGGTTGCCTCTGTGAGCATCATGCCTTTAAAATACTTTGCAGACAGGCTCACCGGCGAAGCTGTCGAGGTAAATGTGATGGTTCCGCCGGGTGCCAGTCATGCCACCTATTCTCCGACCACCAGTCAGCTGCAAAAGCTGTCTGACTCACAGCTCTATTTCCGGATTGGGCACCTTGGCTACGAGGAGGTCTTCATTCACCGGCTGGAGAGCCTAAATCCTGATATGGACGTGGTAAACCTTTCAGAGGACCTAAGGCTTATCCGTGGTGATGTGATCGATCATGGTGATCATGTGCATGAAGGAGGAATTGATCCGCACATTTGGATGTCGCCGAAGATCATGCTGGAAAAGTTGCCGGCGATGAAAGAGGCCCTGATCCATGCCTGGCCTGACATGGCAGATGAAGTAGAGGGTAACTACAGGATGCTGAAGGCTGATATTGAAGACCTTCATCATGGTATGCTGGAGCTAACCCGCGACATGACACAGAAGACCTTCCTTATCTTTCATCCGGCACTCACCTATTTGGCACGCGATTACGGATTGCAGCAGATCCCTATAGAGCGTCACGGTAAAGAACCGTCTCCATCCATGTTGCGACAAGTCATAGCAGAGGCGCGGGAACACGATGCTTCGGTGATCTTTATCCAGCAGGAATTTGACATGCGAAGTGCAGAGCTGGTCAGTGCGGAGGCAGAAGTGCAACTGGTGCAGATCAATCCTCTTGCCTATGACTGGATAGAAAGCGTAACAGAGATCATGGAGGTCTTTAAAACACATATGCAGTGAAGCAGCCTCTGATCGTCATAGAAGCCGCTGCCACAGGCTATAATTCGGAAGTCGTGCTTCGCGATGTTGGCCTGACGGTGTATCCCGACGACTTTATTGGCATCATCGGTCCCAACGGCGGCGGCAAAACCACCCTGGTCAAACTGATTTTGGGACTGCAGCCTCTTTTTTCAGGCAAGGTTCTCTTTCCCTCCGGAAAGCCCCGTATGGGGTACCTTCCACAGGCAAGCCAGGTAGACAGAAGTTTTCCCATTACAGTAAAAGAGCTGATAAGCTCCGGCATGAAGAGCAGGAATACCTTGATTCCCTATCTTAATGCAGGACAGAAACAACGGCTGGAGGAAATGATACGGGAAGCCGGCCTGCAAAGATATGCCAATAAACCTATTGGTGAGCTAAGCGGTGGTCAGCTGCAAAAAGCCCTGCTGTGCCGCGCGCTCATTGATGACCCGCAGCTGCTGATCCTTGATGAACCCAACACCCATGTAGACAAACAGTTTGAGCAGGAACTCTACCGGTGGCTGAAAAGACTTAACCAGCAAATGGCCATCCTCCTGGTATCGCATGATATAGGAACTATATCTCCGTTGATTAAGTCCATTGCATGTGTCAATGAAACGCTTCATTATCATCCTTCAAACCAGATATCTGAAGAGGTGCTGAAAGTATATCATTGCCCCGTGGATGTGATTGCCCATGGTCCCGTGCCACATCGCGTACTAAAGTCACATGACCATGAGTGATGCCTTTTCTATCTTTCAATACCAGTTTTTTCAGCATGCCCTGGCTGCAGCCATCCTCACCTCAGTTATTGCTGCCATGGTGGGGACTTATATTGTTTCACGCAAGATCGTGTTTATCGGCGGAGGGATCACCCATGCTTCTTTTGGAGGTATAGGCCTGGCTTTCTACATGGGATTGAATCCTTTTTTGGGAGCCGCTGTTTTTGGTGTGATTACCGCCCTGGCGATAGAATGGATCAGCCAAAATGGCCGGGTACGGGAAGATAGCGCTATCGCTATACTCTGGTCGCTTGGCATGGCCCTGGGGATCATCTTTGTGTTTATGACACCCGGCTACACGCCCAACCTCATGAGCTTCCTCTTTGGCAGCATCCTTACCGTAGGGAGAGCCGAGATATACGTACTCCTGGTATTTGCAATGCTGCTGATGCTGCTGTTTGCCCTGTTCTACCGCCCCATTCTTTTTACAGCTTTCGACCCCGAGTTTGCCAGAACTAAAGGCATCCCGGTAAGCAGATACCGCTACATGATGTCCGTTGTCATGGCACTGGCCATCGTTCTTAGCATACGCACAGTGGGCATCATATTGGTGCTGAGCATGTTTACCATTCCTCAAATCACGGCCATGCTCTTTACCCGGAATTTTTACCGCATCATGCCCCTGGCTGCCATGTGGGGCATCATAGGTTCAGTGGCAGGCATCATGGGAGCATATCTTCTTGACATCCCAACAAGTGCCGCCATCATATTCTTTCTGACCCTGCAGTTTCTTGTGATCAAAATCATTATGATCATAAGAAACGCGCTCATAAGAAACAAAGGATAACATCGTTATTCTGTGAGAGGTTACACCACGACTGTATTGAACCATTTTTTACCCTTACTGTTTTACTAAAAAACAAAGCCATGCGTATACTTTTAACTACACTGTTCAGCTGGTTTGCCGCCATGAAAAGCTTTGCCCAAAGGCCTACACACATTCCTTATGACAGCGAACCTACATATTTTTTTGAATCATGGGAGAACATTGTGTTCTACATTATCATCCCCCTGGTTATTATCGCACTGTATGTGATCTGGCGAAGACAAAAAAAGCGAGAACAGGAGGAAGAAGACGCACAGTAAACGAAAATCTATGACAAGACATATTGTAAAGATACAGGACATTGAAAATCTCACGCACGATACCCTGAGGCTCAAAACAGAAAAGCCTGAAGGCTTTGGCTTCCGCCCCGGTCAGGCTACAGAGATTGCCATAAACAAGGATGAATACAGGAATGAAAAACAACCTTTTAGCATAACATCAACCCCGGCTGATAATCACCTTGAATTTATTATCAAGGTGTACCCCGAACATGAGGGGACGACCGATAAAATGCAAGAGCTTAAACCCGGAGATGAGCTGATCCTGGAAGGGGTGTTCGGAAACATAGCTTACCGTGGCGAAGGTGTTTTCATTGCCGGCGGATCCGGAGTGACACCTTTTGTTTCTATACTGCGTGATTTACATAAAAACGGTCGTGTGGCAACCAACAGACTTATTTTTGGCAATAAAACCTTTGGCGATATCATCCTCGGAGAAGAGCTTGATTTGATGCTGGGTGAGCGTCTTACCCATGTGCTCTCAGCGGAACAGGTTGAAAAAATACCGCACGGAAGGATAAATAAAGATTTTTTGCGGTCCCATGTTAACGGCAACAAGACATTTTATTACCTCTGTGGCCCGCCGGCCATGATGGAAAGCGTGGAAGACGATCTTCGGGGTCTTGGTGTGGAAGAAGCGCAAATCGTTAAGGAGTCCTGGTAATATTCAGCGATCCTGTGTATATTTGTTGCAAAACATAACGGATGAACCTACGACAAAGGATTCTCGTCACCGGTGGTGCGGGCTTCATCGGATCGCATCTCTGCGAAATGCTGTTGCAACAGGGACACGATGTAATTTGCCTTGACAATTTTTTTACCGGCTCCAAAGACAACATCATCCACCTGATGGATGATCATCGTTTTGAAATGATCAGGCATGATATCACCCGGGAGATCTTTCTGGAGGTGGATGAGATCTATAACCTGGCCTGCCCCGCTTCTCCTGTGCACTATCAGTATAATCCGATCAAAACGGTCAAGACCAATGTGATGGGGGCCATTAACATGCTGGGAATGGCTAAACGCGTGAAGGCAAAGGTTCTCCAGGCCTCCACAAGCGAAGTGTATGGAGATCCCCATGAGCACCCCCAGCCCGAAAGCTACTGGGGTAACGTTAATCCCGTGGGCAGGCGTTCATGCTATGATGAAGGTAAACGCTGTGCAGAAACGTTGTTTATGGATTATCATACGCAAAACAACGTGGTGATCAAGATCGTCCGGATTTTCAACACCTATGGCCCCAGGATGCAGCCCAACGACGGCCGGGTAGTTTCCAACTTCATCATGCAGGCCCTTAAGAATGAGGATATCACCATATATGGAGATGGTAGCCAGACCCGGAGCTTCCAGTATATTGATGATCTTCTGGCTGGCATGACCCGCTTCATGGGCACGTCCGATGACATTACCGGACCGCTTAACATGGGGAATGAAAACGAGTTCAGCATCAAGGAGCTGGCCGAAATGGTGATCGACATGACCAATTCCCGCTCAAAAATTACCTATCTGCCGTTACC
>SLEW01000289.1 GCA_007124575.1 Bacteroidales bacterium
AGTAATTGGTAAATCTTTTGCCATCGTATTTACTTACCCCATTTCCGGATGTACCAAACCAGAGATTTCCGGCTTGGTCCCTGAACCCATAGATAATACTACTCATAGCCAAACCATGTTCAGTATTGAAGTTTTGCATGGTAATAAAAAAGTTGGCTGGTATTTTCTCTGGTACAGGTTTTGCAGTTAAATCAATGGTTTGGGGAGGCGGATTATCGGTCAGGTAGCGAATGACCGGTTCGCCGGCATTTATCACTATCGGTGGTACAATAGTTTCAGGGGCATAGAAGATATTCTCAGGCTCAGGGCTTGAATTGCATCCAACAAGGGCAGTGAACATTATACCTGCCAACATTAGACGGTGCATGGTTTGAGGATTCTTCATTTTCCCTGACTGTGATTGTAATCATTATAAAGTATTCCTTCAACAGGGAATAAGAACCATGTCAGTTAATCCCTTTTACCCTTCATAAATATCCTCAGATAAATCAATTTATCCATAAGGCTTTTGTAAGCCATACAAAAACACTAACATACAGAACAAAACACTTATACATTTGTTTATTTTATATTAAAAACACATTCAAATAATCAATCCTCCCAACGATCAAAACCTGAAAAACACGCTTGCCATCACATTCCGGGGACGAATGATGTATTCCTGGTTGATGGCAGGCAAAGCTTGTCATCCCACTATTTTAACATCCCGCACCATGCAGTGGAACATCCGGAAACCGGCGCATTGCTGTTCACCGCCTACCGGAACTTTGAGCAGAACATCCTGGTGCACGACCTGGACGCCGACAGCACCATGTGGATCACGCAGACCGGCATGTCGGAGCGGTATCCATACTGGTCTCCCTGCGGCCGGTATATCTATTTCGCCACAGATCGCTTTCAGCCAAACTACCCCAGGGGCAACACCGAAGACCGCCTGTACCGGATCCCCCTGAGCCGCTTTACTCCTGCCAGCAAGGCAGCTGCGTTTGATGCGCTTTTTCAGGACAATGAAGAGAATGACAACGACAAAGAGGTGGTATCGAAAGCGGAGGTCAGCTGCTTCTGCTCGCCGCGGGCAATATCCAAAAGCTCGACAAGTCCTCCGGAAGGATGGAAGCCATCTCCATTGAACACCGCTTCTCAAGGAACCTTGCCAACGAGTTCTCCCAGATCTTTTTTGAAACCTGGGCGGCCCTCGACGAAAACTTTAATGCAGAAGATTTCCATGGTGTGGACTGGCCGGGTATGCGCGATCGCTATGCAGAACACCTTCCATATGTCCGCACGCGCGATGACCTGCGCCGCCTGGTGAACGACATGCTGGGAGAGCTCAATGCATCCCATACCGGGTTTTCCAGCTTTGGCAAAGAGGAGGAGACCTTTTACAGCGCCCGCACTGCGGAGACAGGGATCGTGTTTTCAGACGATTCGCCGCTGACCGTGGAGCGCATCATCACAAAAAGCCATCCCGACCTCACCGAAAAGGCCATACGGCCCGGCGACAAGCTGTTGTCCGTAAATGGCAGACCGGTTGACCCGACCATAAACCGCAACCGCTTCTTCTATTTTGCAGATATGCCCGAAGAGCTGGTCCTGGAGTTCTCCCGGAATGGGGACGAGTTTGAAGTGGTCACCAGGCCGCACTCCCACCATCATATCAGTGCACTTCTTTATGATGAGTGGATCGCGGAGAACCGACGGTATGAGCCGCCAGATCTTTCAGGGTGATGGTTTCACCAAACACAGGTACTTCCGGGATGTATTCCCTGACATCATCCTGCATGGACAGTTTATCGACTTCTTCCAGCAGCATGGCGGCAAAGACAGTAAACTGCTTGGATACCGATGCTATATGAAAAATTGTGGAGGAAGGGTCTGCAGGAATATCGTATTCGAGGTTGGCGCTTCCATATCCTTTACTGAAAACCAGTTCATTATCATACACCAGCGCTACAGCCACTCCTGGCCCTGCCATATCCTTGTAATCAGCAAAAAGACTGTCAAGCCGGCATTCCCTGTCGAAACCCCCAGCGGCACCGGCCTCCACCTTGTATGATATCCCGGCAAGAGCGCTTCCTATTCAAATTAAAGCGTACAATCAAAATACGATACAATAATACGATTTAAAGTTACACCTGGCACTTCAATTATTTTCATCTGTAATGTCAAAATATCGAAATGTCAAAAACTCACGAATTGAGTGGTTCAAAATGGTTCCAGGAACAGGCACTCAAATTACAACTCAATTCCGGGGTCTTGTGGCCAGATAAAACCTATGTCATTCACCACCACAACCCCTTGTGGTGTGATGTTGAAAACGAAGCTGATGCAGTTGATATGCTCAAAATCAAACTCCGGGTAAAGATTTGCAAACCGGGCAAGCGGGAACGTATATGTCTGGAGGATGATTTCCGATTCGGCCTGCCTCTGCAAAAAGGGCAGTTTGGTAAAGCTGCGTTTGAGCGGGGGCTGCAGGGGAGAAAAATGACTTATGGGGAACTCCAAAACAGCCCCGTTGTCGTCAGCCAGGCGAACTGTAAAATCGACAAACTCTTCGCTTTTTTCATCTGCAGCATCCCCGGTCTCCTCCTCCATGGCCGCTTCGTTATGTGCCGGGATGGGTTCTTCTGGCGATCCCATATTATTGTTTTCGCAAATGGCATTTTTTGGCGGATCTGCACTCATCGTGGATTGGGCCAGTGAGAAAGTAAGCACAGACTCTCTCCCCGTCGATATTTTTTCAGAAGGAAAGCTGATGTGATATGCTGGCAGGAGTAAATCACATTCCGTGGTATTCCATCCAAGGAAGAGCGCACGCGTATTATAATCGCCCCAGTTCAGGAACAGGGTTTGTTCGCGCCAGATGCTCAGATCGCTGGCATGAATGAAGCTTTGATCGACAGTGCCGGTACTCAGGTCAATATCTTCCATAAAGGTGCATATGTAAGATGTCCCGGGTTGTTCAAATTGGGTGATGTAGATGGTTTCCGGCAGCCAGTGCCGTGCATGGCGATGGTCTCTGAACATCTTTCGCAGGGTAGTTTTGTTTCGCAGGCTTGCATCCAGAAAAGCAGTAATATACGTTTTGGCAATGCTTTGCTGATCTTCTTCGGACATGAGTTGCTCCAGGTTATACAGGTTTATAGCCGGGCCGGGGAAGTCTGTTCTGCCCCATACGCTGTTAAACTGGCCGTGGTTAGCCCCCCAGATATACACTCCGGCCCTGAAGCCGTCAAAATCTTCAGAAAAGCTGATCCTGTTGAACTGCCGCATCCCCTGGTAGGATGAGACATCCGCGTCATGGGAGCCTTGCAGCACCAGGTAGTTGATGTCGGTCAGCGGGGTGCGGGTCCGGGCAGGCTGGTATTGGCCGTCGCTTGGAGCTATGGCAATGATGGAACGGATATTGAAATTGAAGTCAAACACCTCATTTGCGTCATCGGGATAGTATGGAAGGCTGTTGAACGCCGCTGCGTGGCCTACAGCCTCTCCACCCCGCGAATGGCCAATGAGTGCGATACGATCCATATCCACCATGTTATGGAAGAAGCTGTTCTCATCCTCATTCCATTCCTGCCACACCTCCAGGTGCTTTAGCAGCAGCCATCCCCTGGCATCGTTTTCGTTGCTGAGCCCATTGAAAATATTTGTAAACGTACCGTTGA
Organism: Bacteroidales bacterium; assembly: GCA_007124575.1. Classification (GTDB taxonomy): domain Bacteria; phylum Bacteroidota; class Bacteroidia; order Bacteroidales; family UBA7960; genus PUPG01. The sequence goes on from SLEW01000289.1 coordinate 3,666, forward strand.
GAAAGTTTTGGTCAACGGAAGCCATGATATAGCCCCTTGACGCCAGGTGCTCGCCCAGGTATGCATAGCCCGGGTCAGAAAAATTCTGGGCAAGGTGGTTACCGTGCACAATGAGAACAAGCGGGAAAGGCCCTTCGCCTTCCGGATACCAGACCTTTGCGTTCAGTGGAAGTCCGGCCTGGTCAAAACCGAAATAGCGGGTACGCATGTTGCCGCTGAAGTCTTTCCAGGAAGGGAGAAAAGCGGAGGCATCGACCGGAGTGGTGATGGCATCCGCCCCTGCACCAAATTCAGCGCGTCTTTTGTCATTTCCGCTTCCATAAGAAAGGGTAACAACAGCGTA
>SLEW01000308.1 GCA_007124575.1 Bacteroidales bacterium
ACATGGCGTGACCACGGTAGTTCCCACGCCGCGTGGAAGCATTATCGCAGGCATGCCGGCCGCGATGATGACCGACGGCTGGACCTGGGAGCAAATGACCCTGCGCGAAGGCATCGGCATGGTAATAGAATGGCCCTCTTTGGGCGACCAGGAAGCTTATAAAAAACAAACAGCGCTTCTGCAGGATGCCTTTGACAGGGCAAGACGCTATAAAACAGCCCGCCAGGCAGCAGCAGAAAACCCGGAGCTGCAGCAACCCATGGATGTGCGTTGGGAGGCCATGATTCCCATGTTGAACGGTGAAATACCCGTGTTCATAAGCGCGGGAGAAGTAAGGCAAATACAGGCCTCCATAGCGTGGGCCGAAAAAGAAGGGCTCAGAATGGTGCTGGCCGGCAACCGCGACCTTGACCTGGTAGCAGATCAGCTGGCAGAAAAAGATATTCCCGTGATGATCACAGGCGTGATATCCGGCCCAACACGCAACTGGGAAGGGTATGACGAAGGATACAAAATTCCGCTTAAGCTTTATGAGGCGGGTGTTGACTTTTTTATCGCCGGTGATGCCGGCGCAGCCAGCACCTACCGGATACATCACCATGCCGCCTCTGCCGTTGCATTCGGCCTGCCAGAAGAAAAGGCCCTGAGTGCCATTACCGCAGATGCCGCCAGAATACTCGGAATCGACGATATGGTGGGAAGCCTTGAACCGGGAAAACACGCTACCCTGATGATCACCAATGGCAATGCCCTTGAGATGTGGACAAAAAAGGAACAGGTGTTCATCCAGGGACGTAACATCGAAATGCTTGACAAGCACAAAAGACTCTACAAACATTATAAGGAAAAGCACAAACAGCATCAGCCCTAATGGAAAATTTTTTCTTTTCCGATTTTTTTTGTATTTTTCAAAAATTCTACCTTTAAAAAGGAAAACAGCCGAGCAAATCAACTCTGTTTAACATAAAAATAAACTATCATGACAAACTTTGTAAAGAATTATCACAAAACCGCATCGTTAATTGCATTCCTTTTTGTGGCTCTGCTTATGACATCATGCGGCGAAGGAGGCCGGCAGGCTGCACAGGAACGGCAGCTTGAGGAACTCAAAGAAGAGACCGAAATGCAAATCACCATGCTCAGGAATGACATTGAAGAGCGTATCGAATATCTTGAAGAAGAAATCGAAGCGGCAGAAGGAGAGCTGAAAGAAGAGCTGGAAAAAGCCAAAATGGAGCTGCAACAGCAAAAGGAATATATGGAACAGCAGTCTGAGGCAGTAGAGGATGCTACGCTGGAATCCTGGGAAGAGGTTATCCAGGAATTGCAGGTTACTTACCGGGAAGTTCGTGAAAATACCAATGAGGTATCCCGTGAAGTAAGAGAAAAATTAGACCAGGAAAACTAAAGCCAGGCAGTATCTATCCTGTAGTTAAACAAGCAGGTCTGATATACCCAAAAAGACAATAGCCACACCGGCTTATCAAAATAAGCCCGGACTCTTTTAATATGGAGCCCGGGCTTTATTTTTTCGCCAAAAAATATCTATATTTGCACTGTTTTAATTCAATCTTAATAAAGGTAGTTTTTCTATGACGTTGCATGACCTTCAAAACGGGGAGAAAGGAATCATCACAAAGGTAAAAGGACGTGGTGGGTTCCGCAGGCGCATTATTGAGATGGGTTTTGTAGTGGGTAAAACGGTACAGGTGATCAAAAAGGCACCCCTGCGGGATCCCATTGAGTATAATGTGATGGGATATAATGTATCTTTACGGCGCAGCGAAGCCAGGCTTATCGAAGTAATCCCTGAAAAGGACTTTCGGCCTTCGAAAGAAGAACGTTTTGATGGTGTTTTCCACACGGAGAAAACAACCACCTTCAGGAAGCCGGGCAGCACTATCAATGTGGCCCTTGTAGGAAACCCAAACAGCGGCAAAACCACTTTTTTCAACCATGCTTCCGGCTCGCGTGAGCGGGTAGGTAATTATAGTGGGGTAACAGTAGAAGCAAAGGAGGCTTATTACGATTTACACGGCTACCACTTCAACATAACTGATTTACCCGGGACATATTCCATTTCCGCCTATACTCCTGAGGAACTCTTTGTGAGAGACTTCATCACAGAAAAACTGCCCGATGTAGTGATCAACATCGTGGACGGTTCTAACCTGGAGCGCAACCTGTATCTGACCACCCAGCTTATCGACATGGATATTAAGGTGGTGATGGTGCTTAACATGTATGATGAGATGCAGGATAAAGGCGACCAGCTTGATCATGAAGCCCTGGGAAAAATGATCGGCATCCCGATAGTGCCCACGGTCAGCAACAGAGGCAAGGGAATAGAAGATGTGTTTAATAAGGTAATTGAGGTATATGAAGACCGGGATGAAGCCCTGAGACATATACACATACATCACGGACAGGAGGCTGAAAGCTCCATAACCAAAATCCAGGGTTTAATTAAAAAGGATGGCAATGAGCAGCTGACTGACCTTGTTTCGTCCCGTTTTCTGGCCATTAAACTGCTCGAAGAAGACAAAGAAGCATATAAAACCATCCATGACGAATGTCATAACCACGAAGAGATCCTTGCTGCTGCCAGGGAGGAATCCGAACGCATTGAAAAAGAGTTTGGCGAGCCTTCCGAGTCGGTGATCACAGATCTGAAATATGGTTTTATTTCAGGAGCCCTCAAGGAAACCCTGAAGCCCGCCAAATCAGAAAAGAGGAAAGCCAGCGAGATCATTGACACCTTTCTGACCCACAAACTATTCGGGTTCCCAATATTCCTGTTTTTCATGTGGGTGATGTTTTCGGCCACATTTTACCTGGGCAGCTACCCCATGGATTGGATCGAAGGGGGCGTGGAATCACTCAGCGGCTTCCTGGATGCACGCATGGCCCCCGGAGCTTTCAAGGACTTATTGATCAACGGGGTGATCAGTGGGGTGGGCGGTGTGCTGGTCTTTCTGCCAAACATCATGCTTTTGTTTTTCTTCATCAGCCTCATGGAAGACACAGGCTACATGTCGCGGGCAGTCTTTATAATGGATAAACTAATGCACCGCATCGGGCTGCATGGGAAGTCATTTATACCCCTTTTAATGGGATTTGGCTGTAACGTTCCTGCCATCATGGCCACCCGAACCCTTGCTAACCGCAACGACCGTATGATCACCATGCTGATCAATCCCTTTATATCATGCAGCGCAAGATTGCCCATATATGTGCTTTTTATTTCTGCATTTTTTGCTAACAATCAGGGCACTGTATTATTTTTGATCTATGCCACAGGAATACTTGTAGCCATTGCCATGGCGCTTCTCTTCAAACGCTTTTTTTTCCGCACCGAAGAAGCCCCCTTTGTAATGGAACTCCCGCCCTACAGAATCCCTACCATGAAAGCCACCACAAACCACATGTGGGGCAGGGCCGTGCATTACCTGAAAAAGATAGGCGGTATCATACTTATTGCTTCCATCATTATCTGGGCACTGGGGTATTTCCCAAACGGCGCTAATTATACCGAAACAGTGCAGGAGAAAACTGCTTCAATTGAAGCAGCATATGATGAACGTATCGGTGAACTGACAGCAGAAGATAGCGCCAAAGCTCAAGAGCTTAAGGAGGAAAAACAGGTAGCCATCCAAAATATGGAATCCAGACTGTACATGGAGCGGCAGGAAAACAGCTTCATTGGCGTATTGGGTAAAACCATTCAACCGGTTATGGAACCACTCGGCTTTGACTGGAAAATGACCATCAGCATTCTGTCGGGCGTGGCAGCAAAAGAGATTGTGGTGAGTACCATCGCCGTGCTTTACCAGGTAGACGAAAGTGTGCAGGCCCACAGTCAAACCCTGGTGCAGAAAATTCAAAGCCAGACGCACGTTTCAGGACCCCAAAAGGGAGAACCTGTATTCACCCCGCTGGTAGCGCTGGCATTTATGATGTTTACCCTGCTCTACTTCCCTTGCATCGGGGTGATTGCCACCATTTCACGTGAAGGTGGCCATTGGAAATGGGGTGTTTTTACGATGATATATACCACCGTGATTGCATGGATGGTATCCTTTGTGATATACCAGGGTGGCACGCTTATGGGCTTTTAAGCGTTGAGTTACCAGGAATGTTTTGATGCCACCAAACTACGTTTTTTCCGTAGTACCTTACACGCATTAATGGTATTTTTAAACACGGAATAATCCGCATTGCGAAACATTTGCGTCATCCGTATGCCCATTATTTAACGAACAGGTACAAAGCTAATGATGCAGACAAACCAGGATGGCAAATCGAAAATTACCGGGGTGGTTTTAGCCGGGGGGCAAAGCCGTCGCTTTGGCCGCGACAAGGGCCTTTATTCATATAAAGGGAAACCCCTGGTTTTACGTGCTGCGGACATTATTCGCCCGCTCTGTGATGAGATTCGCATCAGCACAAATAATCCGGAAGCCTATACACAGTTTGGCCTGCCGTTGATTACCGACATCTTTCAGGGGTGCGGACCCCTTGGAGGAATACACAGCGGACTAACCCATGCACGTCACGATACGGTCTTATTTATTGCATGTGATACGCCGAATGTTCCTGTCAGCATATACCATTTTCTGCTAAATAACATGCATTCGCATAATGCTATCATGCCGGCTCATGGGAGTTATATAGAAACCCTCTGCGCTGTATATCATAAAAGGTGCCTGCCAAAAATAGAAGAAGCGCTTAAAAACAGGGTCTATAAAATCCTGGATGCGCACAATGAAATGGGCGTCAGGTATGTTCCCGTCGAGAAAGAGGACTTTTATTCTACGGCAATATTTCACAACATCAACTATCAAAACGATGCATGATCCTTGCGATCAGAAACAATCCCTGTTCACATCCAACACATAATTCTCGATAACCTGCAATTCACGCGCTGTTTCTGCACCATCAAAACCAATGATATCCTCATAGCTAATTTTTTCAGCGAATGTATGATAAAATTGCACGGCGATGGGCTTATAAGACCAGTGCCACTTTTCTTCTTCATACCCTCCGTTGCGTCGCTCGCCATGAGCCGTATATGGCTGGCAGAAGCCATAGGCGGCAGCATTGTCTGCAAGCCACTGATACACCCGTTTCCCCTGCCCTTGCTCGAAGTAACTGTTTTGCAAACTGTTCAGGTCTACATCTGTGCCCCAATGGTGCCGTGAAGTGCCGGGCATGGCGCTGAATCGCAAAATTTCCCTTGACCGTTCAGCAGGATTCCTGATGTCAGTAGCTCGAATATTGCCATGCAGCATGCGCTCACCATTCCATTTGTTTTCCCATATTCTACGCTGATGATCAAAAGTGCGGGTGGCAGACAACACCATGAGCTGTATGCCGTCCTTTTCTGCTGCATCGTACATTTTTACGAATGCATCCAGGGCTTCACTCCTGAGGTACATACCGTCGCGTCTGGCGTACCTCGACTCAATAAGACTGAAACCCTCTGTTTCCGAGGCAGGATTAACTCTTCCCAGAAGCATCTCTTTTGAGATGTCTTCCGGTTGCATGCTATTTCCCTCCATATCAAGATCTTCATTTAGTGGCAATGAGCCGGACCCTTGCCTGTTAAAAGCCTGCACACCGTTTTTGCCAGGCTCTGCTGCAATGGAAGCCGCTTGCGGATCAGGGGTGCTATTGACAGCCGTGACATAATCCTGGTGATAAAAGCCCGCGGCAGGGTGATTATCAGCTGTGACAGCAGTCAGTTTCTGTTCGTCATGCTGTGGATCAATATTAACGCGCCGTGCAGCCCTGAACCCACGGGAAAAAATGAGCAGCAAAGCAAGGACGACCACCAGAATGATCATCACGATATCCTGCCAGGTGAGTTTTTTCTTCTTTTTTCGCTTCTTTCTTCGTGCTAACATAGTAAACAGGCTTGGATTGTACCCGGTGCAATCCTGGTATTGCCAGGAGTAATATGCATGCCAGCGACTATTTGAGCCACTTGTCGAGCCAACCGAAAAACTCCCGCTGCCACAGGATACCGTTCTGCGGTGTCAGCACCCAGTGATTCTCTTCCGGGAAAAACAGCAACCTGCTGGGAATACCCTGGAGCTGGGCTGCATTAAAGGCCTGCAAGCCTTCTATATAAGGCACGCGGTAATCCTTGGCTCCATGGATGACCATCATGGGTGTATTCCACTTATGCACATATCGATGCGGAGAAAACTCATAGCTATGAGGTTTGGGATCTTCCCAGTATGCTCCTCCGATGTCATGGTTGGCAAAAAACATTTCTTCGGTGGAGGCGTACCAGCTTTCGAGATTGAAGAGGCCGCAATGGGAGATGAAGGCGCTGAAACGATCTTCATGGTGTCCTGCCAGCCAGAAAACGCTATATCCGCCATAACTCGCACCCACGGCACCCAGCCGGTTTTCATCCACAAAAGGCTCCTCTTTAACAGCATCTATGGCACTGAGATAGTCTTTCATATTCTGTCCGCCCCAGTCTTCACTGATCTGATCATTCCATTCCTGGCCGAATGTAGGCAAGCCTCTGCGGTTGGGTGCCACCACAATGTAATCATGCGCTGCCATGATCTGGAAGTTCCAGCGATAAGAAAAAAACTGACTGACAGCACTTTGGGGGCCACCGCCACAATAGAGCAGCGCAGGATACTCCTTGCCGGGGTCAAAGTCTGGTGGATAGATCACCCATACGAGCATCTCCTTGTTGTCCGTGGTGGTCACCCATCTTTCCTCCACACGCCCCATCGCGGTACGCTCAAGGATATCACGATTCACAAAGCTCAGCTGCTCATCATCTCCCGTCGTTTTGTTCACACGGTAAATCTCCGTGGGCATCGACATGGACATACGTTCAGCAACAAGCACATCTCCGGCGACGGCCACAGACTGATAGTTATGATCCCCTTCGGTAAGCTGCACAATGTCTGCTGACACATTGTCAACAGCATATAGCTGATAGGTGGCATGTATGCCGCTTACAAAGTAGATCATCCGGCTATCAGCCGACCAGGTAAAACCACTGGAGCTCTGATCAAAACCGGCGGAAAGGTCACGGTACTTTCTTGTGTCAAGATCCATGACCATAATCCTGTTTTTATCCGACTCAAAACCATCCGTCTGCATGCTTTCCCATGCCATAAAACGTCCATCAGGTGAAAAAACCGGGTTTCTGTCATAGCCGTCATTGAATGGGGTGAGATTTTCAGTAACGCCGGTTTCCAGGTGATACAGGTAAATGTTGGAATTTGTAGTGGTAGTCCAGTCTTTGCCTGTTTCCTTCTTGCAGGTGTACGCAATATACCGTCCATCAGCGCTCCATGCTATTTGTGAACTCCCTCCAAACGGAGGCAGGGGTGAATGGTAAGGTTCGCCCTCCATGATGTCATGTCCTTCTTCAATTTCTCCCTCGTCATAAGGGGCGATAAAAACATGGCTGTATTTGCCATCATCCCAGCGATCCCAGTGCCTGTACATCAGGTCATCAGCGATATGGGCATGGGCTTTATCAAGATCCGGGTGCATGTCGATCACGGTCTCCTGCAGTTTCACGCGTTTGGTATAGTAAATATGCGCCATGTCAGGGGCATAACCAAAACCGGTAATTCCGCCTTCAATCGTTGTCAACTGCGTTACATTACTCCCATCCGGGTCCATCTCGAAAAGCTGGTTGCTCCCGTCTACACTTTTCATAAATCCGATTCGCTCACCATCAGGGCGCCATAGAGCCCCCGACTCGGAATCGGCTGAATTGGTAATATTCATGGGATCACCACCGTCAACCGGCATGGTGTAAAGGTCACGAGTACCTTTGTTTTCAGGTATGTCAAAATGCGTAACGCCAAACAATACGGTTTGACCGTCTGGGGAGACACGGACATCACTGATGCGTCCGAACTCCCAAAGCGTTTCAGGAGTAAGGGTTTGCGTTTGTCCTTGCGAAAAATTGGAAAATGTCATCATACAGATAATTGCAAATACAGCTATTGATTTCATAACAGAGTGTTTTGGTTAGATATGGATGGGAAGTCATAAGCCTTAGCTGGCCATGGATTCTTTGATTTTGCCCTCAAGTTCCTCTGCCAGTTCTTCATTGTCAAGCAAGAGTTGCTTTACTGCGTCCCTGCCCTGTCCAAGCTTGGTATCGCCGTAGCTGAACCAGGAGCCGGATTTCTTGACAATGTTTTGTTCTACTGCGAGGTCAACGATCTCACCTGCTTTAGATATCCCCAGACCATAGATGATATCAAATTCGGCCTGGCGGAAGGGTGGCGCCAGTTTGTTCTTCACCACTTTTACCCGGGTTCTGTTACCCACAACCCTGTCACCTTCCTTGATTTGCGATGCACGTCTTATATCAATGCGCACCGAAGAATAAAACTTCAGGGCATTTCCGCCGGTGGTAGTTTCAGGGTTACCGAACATAACGCCGATCTTCTCACGCAGCTGATTGATAAAGATGCAGCAACAGTTTGTTTTGTTAATGGTGCTTGTAAGTTTTCGCAGTGCCTGTGACATGAGTCGTGCCTGCAAGCCCATTTTTGAGTCGCCCATCTCCCCTTCGATTTCACTTTTAGGGGTTAACGCCGCTACTGAGTCGATCACGATAATATCGATGGCACCCGACCGGATCAGGTTCTCAGCAATCTCAAGGGCTTGTTCACCGTTGTCGGGCTGACTTACCAGCAGGTTTTCAATATCTACGCCAAGCTTGTGCGCATAATTGCTGTCAAAGGCATTTTCTGCATCAATAAAAGCAGCCACACCTCCCAGTTTCTGGGCTTCGGCAATGGCATGGATCGCTAACGTGGTTTTACCCGAAGATTCCGGACCATAAATTTCCACTACCCTGCCCCGGGGAAGCCCACCTGTTCCCAGCGCCATGTCCAGCATGACAGACCCTGTGGGAATTACGTCAACGGGAACAACGGCCGAATCGCCCAACTTCATGATCGCCCCCTTTCCATAAGACTTTTCGATCTTGTCAAGGGTCATCTGCAAAGCCTTCATCTTTTCCTTATTGATGGCCTTGTCTTTGTTTTGCTCTGTGGCATTTTCTTTTTCCTTGCTCATGGGATTAGTTTTATGTTTTGTATAAATTTTGGCTTACCAAAGATAATAATTTATTTTGTTTGTCTTATTTTCAATGAAACAAATGTACGATTTTTTTTGTTTCAAAAAAGGGATCCGGAATAAAATCTGCAATTGGATATACATGGTGCTTACATGGCAGGGCATCCAGCTCATTTTGAAGATCGCCGCCTTTCAGATAAAGAATGCCATTGGGTATCTCATGTCGTGAGCGTTTTTTAAGTTTATCCTTTACCCAGGGATAAAAGACAGGCAGGGGTTTCACGGCCCTGCTGGTAATAAAGTCATAACGACCGGAGATATCTTCCACCCGGCACCTGACAGCAGTCACGTTCGATAGTCCCAGCTGAGCGATCACGTCCTTTATCACCTTTATCTTTTTCCCAACCGAGTCAACCAGCGTAAACCGGACTTCCGGAAAACAAACTGCAAGTGGCATCCCGGGAAATCCACCTCCCGTTCCGGCATCCATCACATCTGCACCCGGTCTGAATGACACTATTTTCATGATGGAAAGTGCATGCAGAACATGGCGCTGCATAAAATAGTCCATGTCTTTTCTTGATATTACATTAATATACTCGTTCCACTCCCGGTATAACTTATGCATGGCTGCAAAAGTTTCCAGTTGTGCATCATCCAGTTGCGGAAAATAATTTTTTATGCTTTCCATTGCTCCAAATAAGCCAATTAATGTATTTTTGACCCTGCGAACAGAATTAAATCTACCGGTGTTGTTTGACGTATCAAAAATAGTGTTTATGTATCAATTCTGGCATGGTCTTATCAAAAAGCTGGTGGTAATCTGCTTTATCCTCTCTGGCAGCCTGCATGCACAGCAAAGCATTACCCTCGAAGAGTATATTGATAAGTATAAAGATGTGGCCATTGCTGAGATGCGTGAGTCTGGCATCCCTGCCAGCATCAAACTTGCCCAGGCGATCCTTGAATCAGGCTTCGGCAACAGCGAGCTGGCGGTCAATGCTAATAATCATTTTGGCATCAAGTGCCATGGCTGGCCTGGTGCAGCCTATTTTTTTACTGATGATGAACCCGATGAATGTTTCAGGCAGTACGCAGAACCCATGCAGTCGTTCTTTGACCACACCGAGTTCCTGACCACCCGTCACCGCTATGCCTTTCTTTTTGATTTTGAACCCGATGATTACAAGGCATGGGCTAAAGGGCTCAGACAAGCAGGTTATGCAACCAACCCGAAGTACGCCGACCTGTTAATTGGCCTGATAGAACGAAACAGTCTCTACCGGTACGACCAGAAAGCCCTTAATCAGGATTATATGCTCGCAGAGACCTATTCCGATCTGCGTGCCAAAGACCCGGCAGAGCATGACGACCTCTCCGACCGGTATGTGCGCAGGGAAGATATTCAACGTGAGGTTTACACCTACAACCGGATACAGTACGTCGAAGCCCGGCCCGGAGATACCCCGCAAACCATCGCACGCAAGTTTGACACACGCCCCGGCAGGATTGCCAGATACAACAACTGGAGTGATGCGTTTCAGCCTTCCCCGGGTTCCCGGATATACCTGCAGCCCAAAAGACGCAAAGGCCCGGTTAAGCATCATGTAGTGCAGGAAGGAGAAACCATGGCTGAGATCTCACATGAGTACGGTATACGAAAAGAAAACCTCTACCGCCGCAACGACATGACCTATGATATGGAACCCGAACCCGGTGAAAAGCTCAGGTTACGCGGCTACGACGGACTGTTCTTCCAGTACCTCTTCAGAAGACCCTAAGCAGGGTTTGGTTTTTGAGGTATAGAGGTTATAACATATTGGCGCATTGACACATTGGCACATTACCACATTAGCACATTGGCACATTACCACATTAGCACATTACCCTCCTTTCCCCGGAAAAAACAACAATCCTTTTATGGAAGCTCCCTCACATAAGCCCCCTTTTCATGGGTATTCCACACCCTTACTCCTTTCTCCCTGAATGTTTCCTCCATATCAGCAGCCCTCCAGGGCGTGTTAGATCCATCCAGGATCACTTTCCCGGGTTGAAAATTGCACAGGAGCTCCTTTGCATCAAATCTTACATTGCCGGTTACCAGTAAATAATCAACAGCAAAAGGACTGGTATCATGCACAGGCCAATGAGGAGCTGAACGCCTGGCCTGCAATATCTTTATTATAGACGAGCCTTCATGGATCAGCTTGACAGTCAGTCCATGAAAGCTGATCAGGTCGCCTGCTCTTTGAAACCCATCCAGGCTTTTAGCAGGAAGGCTGTCATGCACAGGCACCTGTGCCCTTTCATACAAGCTGCCACGCTTGAGTCTGAGGCCTTTCACACTAAACGCCTTTTGCCGGTCATTACCGATCATGTCATCTGAGGCCAGAAAAACGGTTTTCCGTGCAGTGGTGAAATCAACAGCAGTGGCCCTGCCTGCATGATAAACTACAAAGTACCGCTGTAATCCGTTTTTAAGGGTCCGGATGCTGCATGACAGCGTAAGGGATAAAAACACACCCAGCGCCATAAGAAAAAAGCTCCGTCGCTGCTTTACCAGGTATATGAAAAGAAGCAGCACGAACAAAAATACAAGCATCGTTTCGGCAAAGCTGATATAGATGCCCGAGGAAGTAGAATATGGCAGGCCTTCAATAAACCCGACCGTTTGATGTAAAATACTTACAATAATAGATAAAATCTGTCCCGACAAGCTTCCCACCCATGGCACAGGGCTGAGTGCCAGGCTGGCCAGTGCGGTGTATATCACCACGCTTGCCAGCGGTATGACGGCCAGGTTGGTCAGAATAAAATAGTTCGGAAACTGGTTAAAGTAGTGCAGGGCCAATGGTCCGGTGGCGAGTTGTGCTGCCAGAGAAACCGTAACGATGGCCCACGCTTTCGACAGCCATTTGTTTTTGATCTGTAACAAGTTTTCAAACCAGGGCTGTAAGGCTACAATACTGATCACGGCAAGGTAAGAAAGCTGAAATCCGATGTGTTTGATTATGGCAGGGTTCGATGCTACCAGCACAAAGGCTGAGGCAGCAAGGGTATTATAAATGTTCGTGGGGCGCTGAAAGCTCTGTCCCAAAGAAACAAAACTGAACATCACGGAGGCCCTTAAAACGGAAGGGCTGAAGCCTGTGATGGCAGCATACAACCAGATAAAGAGTATTATAAAGCCGGTTTTCAGGAAGTTTCCACCGCGAAACCGTTTAAGAAAGCCAAATAATTTATTCAGTACCATGAAAATGATGCCTACATGAAGGCCTGAAACACAAAGAATATGCATCGCGCCGGCTCCGGCAAACTCCCGGCGAAGGTCTTCATCCAGATACTCCCGGTACCCAAGCAGCAAGGCTGAGATTACCGCAAAGTCCCGACCGCTGAGATGATTGTCAGCAAACGACTCCAGGGCACGTTGCCGCAGTTTCAGGGCAAGTCGCATATAGCTGCGTCCATGGTTACTCCCGGCTTTAACCCATTCGCCGGAGCGTATGTACATGGTGTGAAAAATATTCTGCCTGGCCAGATATTCTTTATAATTAAACACCTCCGGGTTCACCGGCGGGGATACTTCGCTGACCCTTCCACGAACCAAAAGCCGGTCACCATAAGAAAGCCCGGGAACCAGGCTGTCCTTCTCAAAGTAAATCATTAGCCGCCCTTCTGCCGCATGCCGTATACTGTCGTTGCCCATATACAACACATCCGTGATAGCCTGGTAAGAATTAGCCCTTTCTGATAACGGTTCAGTGATCTGCACCAGTAAATACCCCTCCTCCTGGTGATAATGCCGGAAGTGTGTACTGCGGGAAAATTGATTTTGTTGTCTGGCAAGCAGATACCCGGCCTGGAGCAAGAGCAAAGCCATACAAAGTCCGCCCAGAAGATCGCTTCCGGGAAGTGACCTGTTAACCAGGCACACAATAAATCCTGCAAATGCCATCGCACCTGCAACCCAGATGCCGGGAAACACAAAACCCGGCTCTCCAAATTGCAGATAACCCACCGCACCCATCCCAAAAGGGACAAAAAGCCGTGGCAAAGGCATAAAAGATGAAGCATAAGCCATAATAAAGTTAAAATTATGTATTTTTTCTTTATTATAGCTTTTTTTTAATTTAAATGTTTTTTATTGGAAGACAAAACACATTAAATGGTTTAGCAGAAAAGGTTGGTTTTGGTTTAACACCCTATGCTGAGCTTCTAAAACACTGTAAAATCAATTGCTATTAAAAAAAGGTTACAACGCCACAATATTCCTCAACTTCACTGACCTGATAAGCCCGTCAATGGTGTAAAGGATGTGTTTTTATCTTCCCGGGCCAATTCCGGTTCTTTGCTATTTGTAAATATCTTTTCTGTGTCCCAAATCAACCACATCCACCAATAGTATGGCGTCTTGAATTTCGTAGATAATACGATAATTGTCTACCCGGATACGAAAAGCATCTCTGCCTTTCAGTTTTATAAAGCCCGTTGGTCGTGGGTTTCTCCCTAGATCCAGTATGGCAGTCTTAATATTAGAATATTACGGCTCCGAAATCCTTGCCAGGTTTTTCTGCGCCTTACGTTCTAAACGAACTTTATATGTCTTCATTTTTACTGCGAGCTTCTTCAATTTCCTTAAAGGCTTGTTCAGCGTCTATAAACTCCTGTTTCCCTTTCTTGGCAGCATCATAAAGCTTGATGTCTTCCAGCTCTTCCAAATCATCCAACATTTTATTGTACTCCCTGATGGGGAGAATAACGGCCAGCTTTTTGCCGTGGTCGTCTATTACAAATTGTGTACTCATTGCATATATGCTTTTTGGGCGTTTGTGTCCCTGATTACCGTATCAATCAAAAAGAAAAGCTTGTCCTTAACCGTAGGGTTTAAGGCTTCAATATCCTGTAGTCGTTTTACCGTTTTTTTGTCAAACCTGGCGTTCTGTCCTTCGCCCACCAAATAATCCAACGATACGTCAAAAGCATCCGCTATTTTTTTGGCGGCATCAATAGACGGGACAGCTTCACCCCTTTCATATTTGCCAATCATTACCCGGGATACTCCAC
>SLEW01000035.1 GCA_007124575.1 Bacteroidales bacterium
GTCGATCTATATCCGCTAATTACCAGGATCATGGGTCTGGATCCGGCTCCTGTTGACGGCAAATTGGAGCGTGTTGAAGGCATGCTAAAATGAACCGGGCTATGCCAGTTTCAATGACACATATGTCAGAAACAGCATCTGGGTTGTATATTAAAATATAAGCACATGAACACCATGTGAAGACTCATGCTGAAGGCCTCATAACAAGGTACTGTAATGCTTCCTCAACACGACAGACGTAACAGCCGTGAAGTTTTTATCGGCAATGTACCCATGGGTGGCAACAATCCTGTCCGCCTGCAAACGATGACCAAAACAGATACCCGCGACGTACAGGCAACGCTGAAGCAATGCAGGCAAGCTTTGGATGCAGGTGCGGACTACATACGGATAAGTGTACCTGACGTGGCGTCAGTAAAAGCTTTTGAGAAAATTAAGAACAAGCTTGCCGGAGACGGTTACCGCAGTCCTTTAATCGCTGACATTCACTATCGCCATGATCTTGCCATAATGATGGCAGGCATTGCAGACAAGCTAAGAATCAATCCTGCCAATTTTGGATGGCCCCCGGAGTCAAAAAAAAAGCAAGCCAAAAAGTCGGGCAAATCAGAAATACCCCCCGGACTTCTTGCAGAAACCCTTGCCCCGCTGGCAGAGGCCTGCAAAAAGCATGGTACAGCCATCAGGCTGGGCGGGAACGCCGGGTCTGTGGAGCACACCAATACCCTGACCAAAACCCGGTCAGCGGAATTTCTGGTAAATCAGGCGGTCAAATATCTGGACATTTTAGAGGAACTCGGTTTTTATGACCTTGTGGTATCTTTAAAAAACAGTAATCCTGCTGAAACAACGGAGGCAACCAGGCTGATGCATCAAAGGATGCAGCAAACAGGGCAACATTATCCATTACACATAGGTGTCACAGAGTCAGGCCTGGGAGTAAGCGGAAGAGTCAGCTCGGCATTGGGCATAATCCCCCTTCTCCGCGAAGGCATCGCTGACACCATACGGGTAAGTCTCACGGAAGAACCTGAAAAAGAGATACATTTTGCACAGAAGCTTCTGGATGTATGCCGGCAAAACGGGGATAATGTTTTTGAAGCAACATGCAGGGATAACATGTTGTATATCATTTCCCGGACAAGCGATCCTGACACACTGATTGCAGAAGCTGTTCAGGGCTTTCTTACCTTGCCTGAGCGAAATGCCATACAACATATTACCATTGAGGCTCCCGGCATGGCTAATCAGCAAGTTGTAAAGGAAACGGCTGCGCAAATCATGCAGCAAGCAGACATTAAGGAAGTTGGTACCCGATTCATCAGCTGTCCTGCATGTGCAAGAACATCCACTGACATGGAAAAATTATGCAGGCTTTTCAGAAAAGAGCTGGCGGATTACCCTGGCATCCATATTGCCATAATGGGCTGTATGGTCAACGGCCCGGGAGAGATGGCCGGAGCAGATTATGGTGTAATTGCCACATCGAATGATAAGGTGAACGTATACGCAGAAGGCGTATGCATCAAGCGCAATATATGTGGAAAAGAAGCGATCAGCCTGATCAGGGAAATATTAATCGAGGATGATTCTGGGCGCTGAAAATAAGAAGTAATAGGAGGGTAGTAAGTAGCAGATAGCTGCTAATTGCCAAAACCAAAAGCAGGCCGAGGCTTCTTGACGTTTCGTCATTTTGTCATTTGGTCGTCTGCCAAAATTATATCAAGTAAAACGTCGTATATTTGTTTTTTTTAATTAAGATGCACAATGAATATTCTGATCACGGGAGAAAGCCAGGTGGCCCTCCACCTGGCAGAGCTTTTATCGGGTGAAAACCATGATGTAACCTTGGTGGCTCCAAGCAAAAAGATGCTTAAGGTCATCGAGTCGCACTCCGATCTGCTTACCATTGTAGGCGATTCCACATCCATCCAGGTACTAAAAAATGCGGATGTACGACGCACGGAGCTGGTTATCACCGCCCACAATGATGGCCGCTTAAATTTATTAACTGCCTTGCTTGCCAAGCGCCTGGGCGCTAAAAAGTGCATTGCCAAAGTCAATGACCCTGATTATCTGACAGAAGAGAGCAAGCGTCATTTTAAGGATTTAGGGATAGACTATCTGGTATCACCCGAGCTGATAGCGGCCAAAGAGATCCACAATCTGATGACAAATACAGCGGCTGCTGAAATCTTCGATTTCAGTGAACAAAAGTTGTCCCTCATGTTGGTAAAGCTTGAGCCAGGAGCTCCCGTTATTGGAAAAACATTGCGGGAGGTGGCCAAAGAGTATGAACAGCTTGACTTCAGGGCTGTGTCTATTCATCGCAGGGCAAACACAATTATTCCACGTGGTGATGACAGGTTCCAGGAGGAGGATCTGGCCTATGTGATTACCATGCCCAAGGGTATTAATCACTTGCTAAAGCTCAGCGGGAAAAAACACTTCGACATCAACAACGTCATGATCGTTGGTGGCGGTACCGTCGGCAGCCAGGCAGCAGCCTACCTGGAGAAAGACTTCAGCGTAAAGCTTTTCGACATGGACTCCAATCGCGCTAATGAACTTTCAGACACCTTGCGGTCGACCCTTGTGATACAGGGCGATGCCCGGGACATTAACCTGCTTGAGAGCGAAAGCATATCATCCATGGACGCATTTGTGGCTGTAACCAATAATTCAGAAACCAATATTCTGACGTGCCTGCTGGCCAAGCGTTATGGGGTGAAAAAAACTATTGCACTGGTAGAAAATATTGATTTTATTGAGATCTCCCAAAGCGTAGGTATCGATACGATCATCAACAAGAAACTTGCCACCGCAAGTTATATTATCCGTTTTACCATGACTGCCGATGTAATCTCTACCAAATGCCTTACAAGTGTCGATGCAGAGGTGTTTGAATTTCAAGCCAGGGAAGGTTCTCCGGTGACACGGAAACCCATACGGCGATTGAATTTCCCAAGAGATGCTATTATTGGCGGAATAATCAGAAACAATGAAGGCTGTATTGCCAGGGGAGACATGCAAATTCAACCCGGTGACAAAGTGGTAGTTTTTGCCCTCCCAGACGCCTTTGATGGTGTCGATAGAATGTTTAAAAGTAAGTCCTGATTGCATTTTGTAATAAAAACACCCAATGCTTAGCATCTGCATCCCAATATACAACCAGGACATACGCCAGCTTGGCGAATCCTTAACCAGGCAAGCAGAAAAACTACCCTTGGATGCTGAGATCCTGCTGCTTGATGATGCCTCAGACCCTTCTTTTCAGGATGTCAACCGAACGCTTTCCCAATACAGTGCAGTAACCTATGAAGAATTAAGCAGCAACGTGGGAAGAAGTAAAATACGAAACATGCTGGCCCAAAAGGCCTCAGGTACCCATGTTATCTTCATGGATTGCGACACCCGGGTTATTCGGGATGAATTTCTCGCAGATTATGCGGCAAAAATGGACGCGGGAACCGTCGTTTGCGGAGGCCATGTTTACGGCGAAAAGCCTGCAGACCCTCAATATCTTTTACACTGGCTGGTCGGCTCCAGCAGGGAAGTAAAGAAAGCAGCCATCCGCCAGGAAAGGCCCTACCACTCGTTCATGACAGGTAACTTCATGATCGATAAAATGGTTATGCAAGATATCTGTTTCCGTGAAGACCTCAGAGGCTACGGGCATGAAGATACCATGTTTGGATTCGAGCTGAAACGCAACCAGATTCCCGTGATCCATATCGACAACCCCCTGCTGCATGCCGGCCTGGAGGGTGCCGATAACTTCCTGCGTAAAAGCAGAGAAAGCATTATCAACCTGATGAAGTCGTGGGATTTGACAGGCTTCGACATGGAATACGCCCGAATGGTTACCATCCTTGAAACCTACATGCGATACAAAAAATACAAACTCTTCTGGCCCTTAAAGCTTGCCGCACCACGTGTA
>SLEW01000010.1 GCA_007124575.1 Bacteroidales bacterium
ACCGGGTTCACGCTGCCGCCACTGAGGCTTTGCACGTAGATACCGGATTTGGTATCCGCCAGGATGTCTTCCGGGGTATCTTTCCCGGGTTCAATAAAGGTGTTGGTCATCCTGGGGATGGGGTAATGCCGGAAGGATTCGCGCCGGCCGTTGCCTGTGCGGGCCATGTCCAGCTGTTTGGCGCTCAGAATATCCGTCATGTAACCCTGAAGCACCCCTTTGTCTATCAGCAGGTTTCGTTGTGCCTGCGTGCCTTCGTCATCAAAGTTGATCGTTCCCCTGTAGTTGGGCAGGGTGCCGTCATCCACCATGGTAAACACGTCGGTGGCTACTTTTTCACCCATCTTTCCGGTAAAGGCTCCGATGCCCCGGGCGATGTTATCCGCTTCCAGGGGATGACCTACCGCTTCGTGGATCAGCACGCCTCCAAAGCCATTCTCCATCACGACGTCCATGGTGCCGGCGGGTGCATCTTCGGCATCCAGCATGGCAACAGACTCACGCGCTGCCCTTTGAGCAACCGCTTCCGGGCTATCTTTTTCGAAAAGCTCGAACCCGCTATGTGCGCTGATGCGCTCACGCGACATGTGACGATTTTTGCCGTCGTCGCTCATGGTTTCAACAATAAAGAACAGCAGGGGGAGCTCATCGCGGAGATAGAGTCCTTCGCTGTTTGCAATCACACGACTCCTCACCTGGTCGTCGTATTTGATGATGGCCATGCGAATGCGCGAATCATAGTCGAGGGCAGCCTGGTTGGCGCGTTCCATGACCTCGATGCGGCTGGCGTCGGTGATATCCTGCAACGGTCTTTGCACGGTGACAAAGGATTCGCGTTGCCCGGCCTCAATGTTTACCGGCTGGATGTGCTTGCCGTTACGTGCCACGTAAGAGGCGACTTCAGCGGCCCGCATCAGGTTTTCTTCATTGATCTCGTCGGTATAGGCATATCCGGTCTTGTCGCCGGAGATCACACGGACTCCACCACCCTGGCTGATCCCGTAAAGGCCACTCTTGAAGCGGGACTCTTCCATGACGATCTCACGGGAGTTCCTGTTCTCCAGGTACACGTCGGCAAAATCCCCGCCCTGGGCGAGGGCCTTGGAGATCACCCGGTCGAGTGTGGCCTTGTCGAGATCCAGGCCCGGCCCGGCTGGAGCCATCGGGCTGGTGCAAGATACCATATTGCTCAAAATGGGAGGCGTGACTGCCAGGGCAATGCCGCTCTTCAGTCCCAGCTCCAGAAAACGCCTGCGGGGCATGCCCGCGGCAAATTGTTTATTGCTCATAACAACTGGTTTAAATGTGATAATGGCGATAAAAATATAAAATCTTTTTAATTCTTTAACAGCTTGCTGACTTATTGTTATAAATTTTATCTTTGCTTTGGAACCAATCGGATTAATTTTCTCAAACACCTGAACTCTATGAGCAAACTGGATGCTAAGCTTCTTATAGTAGATGATGATGAGGATGTATTACTGGCCGCCAAACTCTTCCTCAAGCAGCACATCAAGGTGGTACACACCGACAAGGACCCCAACAATATCCCGATGTTGCTGAAAAACGACAATTATGATATGATGTTGCTGGACATGAACTTCTCGCGAGATGCCACAAGCGGCAAGGAGGGGTTTTACTGGCTCAACAAGATCCTGGAAATCGATCCTGCCATTGCCGTTGTGCTGATCACCGCATACGGAGATATTGAGCTTGCCGTGCAGGGAGTAAAAGAGGGAGCCACCAACTTTCTTTTAAAACCCTGGGATAACAAAAAGCTGCTGGCCACCATTACCACCACGCTTGAAACCCAGCGTTCCAAAAAGGAAGTGCAGGATCTGCGTTCAAAACAGAAATTCCTGATGGAGCAGGGAGATCAGCCTTACAGTCATATCGTAGGTGAGTCGCAGGTCATGTTAAACGTGCTGAATACCGTTCAGAAGGTTGCCGTGACAGATGCCAACGTGCTGATCCTTGGAGAGAATGGGACCGGCAAAGAAGTGATCGCCAGGGCTCTTCACAGGGCTTCAAAACGCAAGGATGAGGTGTTCATCAGTGTTGACCTGGGTGCCATCAGCGAGACCTTGTTTGAAAGCGAACTCTTTGGTTACAAAAAAGGCGCCTTTACTGACGCCAAGGAAGACCGTGCGGGTCGTTTTGAGGCAGCCAACAAAGGCTCCATCTTTCTGGATGAGATCGGCAACCTGACCTTTCCTTTGCAGTCGAAGCTGCTCAGTGTGATTCAAAACAGAAAAGTAGTGCGGCTGGGCTCGGTCAAGGAAATCCCTGTAGATGTGCGCCTGATTTGCGCTACCAACATGCCGCTATACCAGATGGTGGAAGAGGGCAAGTTCCGTCAGGACTTGCTATACCGCATCAACACGGTGGAGATTAGTCTGCCGCCGCTTCGCGAAAGAAAAGAAGACATCCCCCCGCTGGTAAATCACTTCCTGGAGGTCTATTGCAAGAAATACAAGATGCCCAACAAGCGCCTGCATACCAGCACCCTTAAGCGCCTTCAGAAGCACCACTGGCCGGGAAACATACGTGAACTGCAACATGCCGTGGAGCGGGCAGTGATCATGAGTGAATCAAACGTATTAGAACCCACCGATTTTTTCATTGGACAGCAAAAGGGAAAAAATGAACATGAGGTACCTGAATCAGCCACCAACCTGGAAGAAACGGAAAAGATGCTGATAAGAAAGGTAATCGACAAGCATGGAGGCAATATCAGCAAAGCGGCCAAAGAGCTGGGTATCACCCGGGCGTCCCTTTACCGCAGAATAGAAAAGTATGAGCTTTAAGAACTTTCGTGTAATGGTGGTCGGCAGAGTGCTGCTGATCATGCTTTCGGTGGTTTTACTGCTGATGCTGTATCGCCGTCCCGACTTCATCATCAGCACCTTCATTCTGGCCTTCCTGATCCTCCTTCAGATTGCCAGCCTGGTAAGATATGTGGAGCGCACCAACAGAAAGCTTTCAGTCTTTTTTGATGCCATCCGCCACAGCGACTTCACCTCAACGTTTGCAGACAAAGGACTTGGAAAAAGCTTCGACGAACTCAACAAGGCTTTCAATGAAGTGATCACTGAGTTTCAAAGGGCACGCGCGGCAAAGGAAGAACACTCCAATTACCTTCAAACGGTGGTGCAGCATGTAAACAATGCCATTATTGTTTACCGTAAGGACGGCTCGGTAAACATGCTCAACAATGCCTTTAAGCGGATGTTTCGCATAAGCACGATCCGGTATGTGGACGAACTGGAGAAAGTGGATCCCAACCTCTCTGAACTGCTGCTGAACATAAAAGCGGGTGAAAGTGAGTTATTAAAAGTATTTCATGACAATGAGTTGCTGCAACTCTCCATCAGGGCCACGGAGTTCAGAATGCAGGGCGATGACTTTGTGCTGGTCTCCCTTCAGAATATTCATACCGAACTGGAAGCCAAGGAGATGGATTCCTGGCAAAAACTGATCCGTGTACTCACGCATGAGATCATGAACTCCATCACACCCATTGTTTCTTTATCTTCTACGGTAAAAGACCTTCTCATTGATGTTGAAAGCGTTAAACTGAAAAAAGAGATCGAGCCCGATGACGTGGAGAGCGCACAAAGCGCCCTGAATACCATTGAGCGACGCAGCCAGGGCCTGCTGAACTTCGTACAGGTCTACCGCAACCTTACCCGTATTCCCAAACCCAGCTTCAGGCACTTTGAGGTTCAGGAGCTTTTCGAAAATGTGGAAAAACTTTTGCAGCCCAAGATCGAAGAACAGAATATCCGATGTGTTTGCAAGGTGTTGCCTCCCGGGCTGAAGCTTACTGCCGACCCGGACCTGATCGAACAGGTGCTGATCAACTTGATGATCAACTCCAGCCATGCCGTGAAAAATGTGGATAACCCCAGGATACAGGTCCTGGCCACCACCGAAAG
>SLEW01000066.1 GCA_007124575.1 Bacteroidales bacterium
AACGACTGAAGTTTTACTCCAGATCTTGCCCGGGTGGCGGAATTGGTAGACGCGTTGGTCTCAAACACCAATGGTAGCAATACCGTGTCGGTTCGATCCCGACCCCGGGTACCAGGAACGCCCCAATTACGGGGCGTTTTTTTTTGCTGCCTTTATGCTTCCGCTGGATTGTACAACCTGCTGAGCCTGATATTATATTTGGGAAAATAAGATATTTTCCATATATTAGCCATTTAGATTTATAAACCTAAACAAAGCTGCCATGACTCACACCCTGCCTAAGCTTCCTTACTCACCGGAAGCCCTCGAACCCCACATTTCAAAAAAAACCATTGAATACCATTATGGGAAACACCATATGACGTATTTAAAAAAGCTGAATGACATGATCCCAGGCACACCTTACGAAGAAGCAAGCCTGGAGGATATCATCCGGAAGGCTGACGGAGGTGTTTTTAACAATGGAGCCCAGGTCTGGAACCATACCTTTTACTGGGAAAGCCTCTCTCCCGATGGAGGTGGTGAGCCCACAGGCGAACTGCTGGAAGCCATCGAAAAAGACTTCGGTTCGTTTGACAAATTTAAGGAGGAATTTACAACCGCCTCAACAACACTCTTTGGCTCAGGATGGACCTGGCTGGTCAAAAACCCGGATGGCAGCCTGGAAATCATGAAAACAAGTAACGCTGACAATCCCATGCGCCAGGGAAAAACACCCCTGCTTACCTGCGACATGTGGGAACATGCATTCTATCTGGACTATCAGAACCGCAAGCCAGAGTATCTTGCCGCTTTCTGGAAACTTGTAGACTGGAATCGCGTAGAAGACCGCTTTTAGTTCTTTTGTCTGGCTGACATCACTACCGGACAGGCAAATCGTTTACCTGACAAGCCCACCATTCTCTTTTTCAGAACATAAAAAAAGGTTAAGGGGGGTGTTAAAGTGTGTTAAAGCACAGCAAACACCCTCTTAAGCTCTTAATTTTGCAGGTATGCAAGGCTTGATTTCGGCTTTTGTAAGTCTGGATCCGGAGTGCAACCTTTTAATGTGTCTGTTGTTAGGTTACTAATGAAAAAGAGGTTTATTATACTTGTAATTATCGCCATCAGCATTTCTTTGCTGGGCTTGTTGGGTATACAGCTTTACTGGATACGTAATGCCGTGGCAGTTAAAGAGGTCAATTTTGACAGAGGCGTTGGAGAAGCAGCTTCACGCGCCATATATAAGTTTAACAAGTACGAACTTACCCGTAAGATCATCAGACAACAGGATCGCAGTCAGTACATCAGCCAGCTGAACCACATGCTCGACTCGCTTAACCGCCGCTACTACAACCAATTTTTCGCCCAACAACCGGATCAACGACCCAGGGTAGAAGCCGGGGGCGGTATCCTCTGGCAAGACATTAACATTCAGCTGAGAGAGCAGTTCGGCCCGGGAACCGAATTCAGCACTGCAGATACGACCATGGTGTTCGAAGGATCCCCCCAGAGAAGATTCGAAGCTGGCTACATTCCCGAGTCACTGCATTCTCCCAACCACGACCCCCTGGGTGCTTTCTTTGAAAGGAGCAAAATAATCAGCGACCTGTTTGATGACCTCTTTACCAGCAAATATACCTTCCAGATATCTGAACAAGAGAGCATCGCAACACTGGACTCCCTGCTGACCAGCGAGCTGCAAAACCAGGGCGTAAAAACCCCTTATGAGTTCGGCATATACAACCCGGCCCAACATGCGCTCGTCGCTGAAAAAACAGGGAAACACAGTGATGCCCTCCTGCAGAGCCAATATGCTTACCACCTCTTCCCAAATGATCTGTTTGTAAACCCGGAATACCTCCTGCTGCACTTCCCACAGCAGGAAAGATACATCCTTTCACAGATGAACGCCATGCTGGGTGCCTCCATCGTGCTGCTGATCATCATCATCTCTTCTTTTGCTTTCACCATTTTCACCATATTCAGGCAAAAGAAACTATCTGTCATGAAAAATGACTTCATCAACAACATGACCCATGAACTAAAAACACCCATTTCCACCATATCACTGGCTTGCCAGGCTTTAAGCGATCAGGACGTGCAGAAGTCGGAAACACTTTATCAGAGCTATATTAATGTAATCAATGAAGAAAATGAGCGCCTCGGCCTCCTGACAGAACGCGTTTTACAAACCGCCCTGCTGGAAAAAGCACGCATCAGACTTAACATTACCGGCTTTGACATGCATGAGGTAATAGAAAATGCCATTCAGAAAATTAACTTGCAGGTGGAGGCAAAGCATGGCAAAATAATTACCAACCTCAAAGCGGCATCAAGCTATATCGTTGGAGACAAAGTACATCTTACCAATGTTATCTCTAACCTGCTTGACAATGCCAACAAATATTCGCCCCATGCACCGCATATTACGGTAAGCACCGAAAACAACAGCAAAGGGATACTGATAAATGTAGAAGACAAGGGAGTGGGCATAAGCCGTGTCAACCAAAAGAAAATTTTTGATAACTTGTACCGGGTTTCGACCGGTAATATTCATGATGTAAAAGGCTTTGGCCTTGGCCTGAGTTACGTGAAAGCCATTGTTGAGAAGCATGGTGGCAACATCTCACTGGAAAGCGAACCCATGAAAGGTTCCTGTTTCACTGTTTTCATTCCTTTTGGATACGATGGAATGGGTGCCGCGCAAGCCGAAAAGACACACCAACAAAACTAAGCTATGGAAGAAACACCAAACATCAAGATTTTGCTGGCAGAGGATGATGCCAACCTGGGAACCATATTAAAAGCATACCTGGAAGCCAAGGGCTTCCCTACCACATTGTGTGTGGACGGCCAGGAAGCACACGATGCCTTTCTGCAGCAAACCTTTAATTTCTGTATCCTCGATGTGATGATGCCTGTTAAAGATGGCTTTACCCTGGCTAAAGAAATCCGGAAAGTGGATAAAAAGGTACCCATTCTCTTTCTCACTGCCAAAAACATGCAGGAAGACATCCTGGAAGGTCTGAAAATCGGTGCTGATGACTACATCACCAAACCTTTCAGCATGGAAGAGCTGTTGCTGCGCATCACAGCCATTTACCGCCGCAGTTACACAGAAACCGTGGGCGATACTGACAAAACCCTTTTCCAGATTGGAGAGTATACCTTCGATTACGCAAGACAAACATTGAAGCGGGGCAACAAAGAACAAAAACTCACCTCCAAGGAATCACAGCTCCTGAAGATGCTTTGCGACAGGATCAACCATGTGCTGGACAGATCCGAAGCCCTGAAAAAAATCTGGCTCGACGACAACTACTTCAATGCCAGGAGCATGGATGTGTATATTGCGAAGCTGCGTAAGTATCTCAAAGACGATCCCTCCATTGAACTCCTCAATGTGCATGGTAAGGGTTTCAAGCTCTTAGTATCAAAAGAGGACGAATAATCACACCCTGAACACGAATTATACAGCTATGGGGGATGAATCCACGCATGTGCGAAAAATCAGGGATCATGTGATTCCCCGCGTTGCTGATCTTCGAAAAATCTGGCATCCGGAGTGGTTCCAGGGACGCAAAAAACGTAAGAACTACTTCGAAGGCTGGTACATGAAGCATGTCAGCAGCCCTGGCGACAGCGTGCTCTCCTTCATTCCCGGGATATCCCTCAACAAGGAAGAGCCACATGCCTTTGTGCAGGTCATTAAAGGTGACACGGGCGACACCTGGTATTTCCGCTTCCCTGCTGAAGCCTTCAGCTATGCCTCCAATGCCTTTGACATCCGGATAGGCAAAAACCGCTTTTCCCAAAAAGGTATCTGCGTTGATCTGCAATATGAAGGTGAAAGTATTTCAGGTGAGATAAGCTATGCGAACCCTCATCATTTTCCCGTTTCCCTGAAAACCCCTGGCATCATGGGCTGGTACCGCTAT
>SLEW01000077.1 GCA_007124575.1 Bacteroidales bacterium
GGGTCTCCTCAGTAAAAAGTCCTTCGTCGCCGAGGGAGCCATATACTTCATCGGTGCTGATGTGATAGAATCGCTTGTTGTCCGGGTCGTCCTGCCAGTGATGCCGTGCAGCATTGAGCAGGTTAACCGTGCCCAGCACATTGGTATGCACAAACTCCAGGGGGTTGGCAATGGATCGGTCCACATGGGATTCGGCAGCCAGGTGAATGACCGTGTCAGGTGCGTGGCTTTCAAACAGCGAAAACACGAAGTCCCCATCCACAATGTCACCTTTCACAAAATGATAATTTTTTTCTTTTTCAATGTCTGTCAGGTTAAGCAGGTTACCTGCATAGGTGAGTTTGTCTGCATTGACAATCCTGCTGCCGGTGTACTTTTTAACAAAATGGCGAACGACGTGTGAGCCTATAAAGCCGGCACCGCCGGTGATGAGGATGTTTTGCATGTGCTTGTTTTTTTAAATATGACAAAAGGACGAAAGGACAAAATGTCTAAAGGTCTGCTTTTGGCTCTTGGCTTTTAGCTCCTGGCAGGAACCAGGAGCCAACGCATAACGCTCGGTGCCAACTTCAAGACCAACTAACCCATTAATCCTTCATTCAGATTCACTTCCCAGGACCAGGCTGTGGACATCATCTCATCCAGGCCTTTTTCGGCTTTCCAGCCCAGCTCTTCGTTGGCAAATTGTGTATCGGCCCATACCTTTTCGACATCGCCCGGACGGCGGGCACTGAAGCCCCAGTTTAGCTTAACCCCGGCAGATCTTTCGAAAGACTGCACGGCTTCTAATACGCTATAGCCGGTGCCTGTCCCCAAATTAAACACCTCGTGAGCCTTCTTATTATCCTTTTTAAGCATACGCTCCATCGCAACCACATGCGCCCGTGCCAGGTCGCTCACGTGGATATAATCACGGATGCATGTGCCATCGGGGGTGTTGTAGTCATTGCCAAAAATGGTGAGCTTGTTGCGTTTTCCTATGGCCGTCTGTGTGATGTAGGGCACCAGGTTGTTGGGAACGCCAAGCGGCAACTCACCGAGCAGCCCGCTTTCATGGGCTCCGATGGGATTGAAATATCGCAGGCTGATTGCCGTAAGTAAAGCGTTCGATCTGCATGTGTCTTCAATGATCTCTTCTGAGATCTGCTTGGTATTGCCATAGGGCGAAATGGCAGGCACAACGGGAGCCTGTTCATCCACCGGGAGGTTTTCAGGTTGTCCGTATACCGTGCATGAAGAGGAGAAAACCAAATGGGATGCTGCCGGGTGCTCTTGCATGCACGCCAAAAGATTTACCAGGGACCCCAGGTTGTTATGATAATACATCAGAGGCTTCTCCACAGACTCTCCCACGGCCTTGTATGCGGCAAAATGAATGACCCCTTTTATATCCGGATGATTGTGAAAAAAAGCATTCAGGCCCTGCTGGTTTGTCATATCCAGGTTGACAAATTCCGGCTTAACACCTGTGATCCTGGTGATCAGCTCCAGGATGCCTGGCTGCGAGTTTGAGAGGTTGTCCAGGATGACGGCCCGGTAGCCACTTTTTTGAAGCTCAACAACTGTGTGCGAACCAATGTAACCCATCCCACCGGTAACAAGAATCTTTTTTGACATGAGTAAATTGTTTATCCAGGATGCTAGAAACTCCAATAGTTTAGTTCATGGATCTTGCTTCTGTATATCCCTTTAATGTCAACCAGGATGCCATCGTCATTGTCTTTGAGCATTTTTTTGAAGTCCGCTTCTGTGAGCTCCATATAGGGCTCATGGTTAACAGCGACAACCACGGCATCGTAATTATTGCCGGGTTTGCCTGACATCTTAAAGCCATACTCCTGGTGTACTTCCTCAAAGTCAGCATAGGGATCCACGATATCTACCTTCACACCATAACTTTGCAGTTCGGTGATCAGATCAGAGACCTTGGAATTCCTGATGTCACTTACGTTTTCCTTAAAAGTAACGCCCATAACCAGTACTTTGGTACGCAGGATGTTTTTATCCGCAGCGATTAGTTTTTTGACCAGCTGTTTGGCTGCATAAAAGCCCATGGAGTCATTTACGAACCTCCCGGAGTTGATCACCTGCGGATGATACCTGAATTCCTTTGCTTTATATACGAGGTAATAAGGGTCTACGCCAATGCAATGGCCTCCCACCAGGCCGGGATAAAATTTCAGGAAGTTCCATTTGGTGCCGGCTGCTTTTAGCACGTCGTAGGTGTTTATGCCCATCCTGTTAAAGATGATGGAAAGCTCGTTCATCAGGGCGATGTTCACATCACGCTGGGTGTTTTCGATGATCTTTGCTGCCTCAGCCACTTTGATGTCGGGTGCCCGGTGCACGCCTGCCGTGATGATGAGCTCATAGGTTTTTGCAATGTTTTCCAGGGCCTCCGCGTCATTCCCCGACACCACTTTTGCAATGTTGGTGAGGGTGTTTACTTTGTCGCCGGGGTTTATCCGCTCGGGAGAGAAGCCTACCTTGAAATCCTTTCCTGCCTTAAGGCCTGAATGTGCTTCAAGAATGGGGATGCAGTCCTCTTCGGTACAGCCGGGATAAACCGTTGACTCAAAAACAACATAATCACCCTGCTTTAATGCCTTTCCTACGCTCGTGCTGGCAGCGATCAGCGGCCTGAGGTCCGGCAGGTTGTGGTTGTCGATAGGGGTGGGTACACCCACTACATGAAAATGCGCTTGATTCAAATCTTCCGGATTGCTGGTGAAGGTGATGTCGCACCCATCAAAAGCCTCATCCTGCAATTCCCGATTCGGGTCCTTGTGCCGGCGCATCATCTCCACACGGTCTTCGCGGATGTCGAAGCCCACTACTTTGACTTTTCTGGCGAACTCCAGCGCGATGGGGAGACCCACGTAACCCAGGCCAATAACCGATAACACGGCATCTTTTTTGATCAGTTTCTCATAGATATTAAACATATAGGTATTGTTTTGAGTATGATTATTTAACACGCTTAATCCATTTAACTCTCTTATCGCGGCAACCCTCTAACTCACCCATGCCAATTCGCTGAGCTCGCACGTATTGGGTCACTTGATTTTCTTTATGTTGTTATTTTCCAAGGCATATTTTTCCTTGCTTTCAGGGCAGACAGCCAGGCCTGCATCATCGAAATGCAGGCGATGGCCAAATTCGCTCATCCAGCCAATGTGTTTGGCGGGGTTGCCTACCACCAGGGCGTATGAAGGCACATCCCGGATGACCACCGCGCCGGCACCGATAAAAGCGAAGGCGCCGATCTCGATCCCACATACGATGGTGGCATTGGCCCCGATGGTGGCACCATGACGCACCATGGTTTTTACATACTCGTTGCGGCGCACAACGGCACTGCGGGGGTTTACAATGTTGGTAAAGACCATGGAGGGCCCCAGGAAGACATCATCCTCACAGACAACCCCGGTGTAGATGGATACGTTATTCTGTACCTTGACGTTGTTGCCCAGCTTCACGCCGGGGGATACCACCACATTCTGACCGAAATTGCATTTTTCACCAATTTCACAATCCGGCATGATGTGACTGAAGTGCCAGATTTTTGTACCTCTGCCAATCTTGCATCCTGCGTCGATTACCGCTGTTTCGTGTGCGAAATAGTCTTTATTTTCTTTTTTCACCTGCTTTATCTTTAAAGAATGCCAGTACTTTATCAGTAATATATTCCAGTTGCTCTTTGTCCAGCTCTGTATGCATCGGGAGGGAAACAACCCTATCGCTAAGATCTTCCGTTACAGGGAAGTCACCTTTGGAGTACCTTGGGTCATGATATGCTTTTTGCAGGTGCATGGGTACCGGGTAATATACCATGGCCGGCACCTCATTCGACATAAGGTATTCCTGCAGGGCAAACCTGTCTATCCCGCTGGTTTTTA
>SLEW01000235.1 GCA_007124575.1 Bacteroidales bacterium
GTGAAAGAACCTGTGAATATTGCCCGGCGCGCCCTGAAACATGCCAAAAATATGGGACACCAGGTAGTTGTGGTGGATACCGCCGGCCGGCTGGCCATTGATGAAGAGATGATGAATGAGATCTCTTCCCTCAAACAATCCCTGAACCCGCATGAGACCCTTTTTGTGGTTGACGCCATGACAGGTCAGGATGCCGTGAATACCGCCAGGGCTTTCAATGAACGGCTTGATTATGATGGTGTGGTTCTTACCAAGCTGGATGGTGACACACGTGGTGGTGCAGCACTGACGATCCGCTCCGTGGTCGACAAGCCCATAAAATTCGTGGGTATAGGTGAAAAGGTAGACGCACTGGATGTGTTTCATCCGAAACGTATGGCCGACAGGATCCTTGGCATGGGGGATATCGTATCCCTCGTGGAAAAGGCGCAGGAGCAGTATGATGAAGATGAAGCCCGGAAGCTTCAGAAAAAGATCGCCAAAAACCAGTTTAACTTTGACGACTTTCTCTCACAGCTTCAGCAGATCAAAAAAATGGGTAATGTGAAAGACCTTATGGGCATGATCCCGGGAATGGGCAAGGCTGTTAAGGATCTGGACCTTGATGATGACGCATTCAAAGGCGTGGAAGCCATCATATACAGCATGACACCTGAAGAACGGGATAACCCGGCAATACTTAATGGAAGCCGCCGAAAGCGTATTGCCAGAGGTGCCGGCACCAACATCACGGAAGTTAATAAACTGGTAAAACAGTTTGAAGATACCCGCAAGATGATGCGCATGATGTCAAAGGGCGGCAAAGGCAAGATGGCCAATATGATGCAAAACATGAAAGGGATGCGTCGGTAAGCCCTCCCCGGGAATGTCAGGTTTTTTGGCCATTTGTTGTTTGAGTTTAAAACCGAATTGAATCCTTAGGAAGTATAACCCATTAATGTGTGCTTTATGAAGCTAATAGACGGAAAAAAGATCTCTGCAACCATCAAGGAAGAGATTGCAGGCGAGGTACAAAAAATAAAGGATCAGGGTGGAAAGATCCCGCATCTGGCGGCCATCCTGGTGGGCGATGACCCGGCAAGCGAAACTTATGTAAATAATAAATCCAAGGCTTGTGAAAAGGTGGGTTTCGATTCTTCCACATACCGCTTTCCCTCTGATGTTTCAGAAGAGGAACTTCTTGAGACAGTCGACTTCATTAACAAAGATCACGAGATTGATGGCCTGATCGTTCAGTTGCCTCTGCCGGATCACATCGACAACCAGAAGGTAATACAGCGTATTGCTCCGGAAAAAGACGTGGACGGCTTTCATCCCGTGAATGTGGGCCGGATGACCATTGGACTGCCTTCTTATGTGTCGGCTACCCCCCATGGCATCATGGAGTTACTTATGCGGAATCGCATAGACACGCGGGGTAAGAATTGTGTGATTCTTGGGCGAAGTAACATTGTAGGCAAGCCTATGAGTCTGCTGATGGCCCGCAACGAAGAGCCGGGCAATGCCACGGTGACAGTGTGCCACAGCAAGACTCAAAACCTGCCGGAGATCACTTCTAAAGCGGATATTCTCATCGTTGCCATTGGAAAAGCTGAGTTTGTCACAGCCGATATGGTTAAGGAAGGTGCCGTGGTGATCGATGTGGGCATTCACCGTGTGCCGTCAGACAAAACAAAATCTGGCTTCAGGCTTATCGGCGACGTGCGTTTTGATGAAGTAGCAGAAAAGGCTTCATTTATAACTCCTGTGCCGGGAGGTGTTGGCCCGATGACCATCGTATCGCTTCTCATGAATACACTGAAAGCTGCAAAACGCGAAATTTACGGATAAATTGACCGAACGAAAAATCATAAACCTGTCAGCTGATGCCCGGAACGGTCTCCGGACAGGTAATCTGCTTCCCCTGATGGAGCGTTTTTATTCCGTGCAGGGAGAAGGTTTTCATACCGGAAAGCCTGCCTCTTTTATACGTATCGGAGGCTGCGATGTAGGCTGCCACTGGTGCGATGTAAAGG
This sequence comes from Bacteroidales bacterium, assembly GCA_007124575.1. Lineage (GTDB taxonomy): Bacteria > Bacteroidota > Bacteroidia > Bacteroidales > UBA7960 > PUPG01. The sequence goes on from SLEW01000235.1 coordinate 2,016, forward strand.
AAGCATGGGATGCTTCCCTTCATCCGCTCACCCCCGTCAATGAAATTGTTGACTTTGTAGCCTCACAGCCAGCAAAAGCCGTCGTAATAACAGGTGGTGAACCACTTAGCTACAACCTCGACATATTATGTGCTTCACTGAAAAAGCATCATGTGTCTATTTTCCTTGAAACGTGTGGTGCCTATCCGATTAGCGGCCAATACGACTGGATATGCCTGTCGCCAAAAAGAAATCTTAAACCCCGCCGCGACTTGCTGCTTGCAGCCGATGAACTCAAAGTGATCATACATGACACCGGTGACTTTGCCTGGGCTTCAGAAAATGCCGCCCTTGTGAAAGATAAATGCAGGCTTTTCCTGCAACCAGAGTGGAGCCGTTATCATAAAATCCTGCCTTCCATCGTTTCTTATGTAAAGAAGCATCCAGAATGGATGATCTCCCTTCAGGCACATAAGTTCATGAAGATCCCCTGACCGGGAAAACACATCTCATAGCAAACGGTTACATCTGGTTGCCCCACAATGACACATGTATGAAAAACGCATATGTTTTCCTTTTTTTTGTTCTGGCGGCTTTTTTGCTTTCAGCTGACAGCCTTCACGCTCAGTTTGCTGATGAGTTAAGCACCGGGAGCAGGCGGGCGCGTCGTGCCTATGAGCAGGCCGAAGAGGCCTACAGGCTCTATGATCATGAAATGGCCATCAGCATGCTTGATCGCGCCATTAACATAGATGACGATTTTATCGAGGCCTGGGTGCTGAAAGCAGAGATCCTTTTCCAGGAAGAAGAATTCGAAAAGGCCATTACGCCTTATGAACGTGCCCTGGCTATTGATGATTTGTTTTTTCCGCCTGCCAGGTATTACCTGGGCAAAGCCTTATTCCATACTGCACAATATGATGAGGCTTCCTCATGGATAGCGTCCTTTCTGGAGATGGGAGATGCTGATAGTTATCTTTATGCACAGGCTGAAGATGCACTTTTACATGCGGAGTTTGCCCGGGAGGCCGTTCGTAACCCGGTACCCTTTGACCCTGAGAATCCCGGGCCGGCAGTCAACAGCGAATATGCAGAGTACAGCCCGGCACTCACTGCAGATGAACGCACCCTCATCTTTACACGCAAGAAACCCATGGAGGGGATGGAGCTTCACGATGATCTGCCACGCGATTATTTTTTTGAAGATTTTTATGTGAGCTATTTTGACGATGGCGGTTGGACTCCCGCACGCAACATGGGCGCACCACTCAACACCTCTGGAAATGAAGGTGCTCAGACCATCACCGCCGACGGCCGTCACATGTATTTCACCGCATGTAACCGCCCTGACGGCATAGGGAGATGTGACATCTATTATTCGCAAAAAACGGGGCAGGAGTGGAGCAGGCCCGTAAATGCCGGCCGTCCGCTGAATTCCCCGGCATGGGATTCACAACCTGCGGTGACCGCCGATGGCAATACCATATATTTTGCCAGCAGTCGCGAAGGCGGTATAGGAACCATCGATATATGGAAGGCTGAAAAGAAAGAGGACGGACAGTGGGGAACACCTGTTAACCTGGGAAAGCCGGTCAATACATCTGGCACAGAACTTTCCCCTTTTATCCATCATGACAGCAAAAGCCTGTATTTTGCCTCTGACGGTCATCCCGGGATGGGTGGCCTGGATGTCTTTGTAAGCACCCGTGACCCTGATTCGGGAGAGTGGACAGATCCAGTCAACCTGGGTTATCCCATCAACACCCATGACGATGAATTTGCATTCATCGTAGGGGCATCGGGCCGGCAGGCATGGTTTGCCTCGGATCAGGAAGGAGGTTACGGGCAATCAGACCTCTACACTTTTGAGCTTTATGAAGA
>SLEW01000316.1 GCA_007124575.1 Bacteroidales bacterium
AATCTTCTGTCCCCTGTGCCGGAATGTGATAAGCCTGTATGTATGCCGGCAGCTGTATGTTGTCGTAAACCGTGTCTCGTAATTCTTCAGTACGTTCGGGCTCTACTTCCTGCGGGCGATAGATATCATGTCCTCCGCGCGGAATGTCAGCAAAATACTTTTCAACCAGCTCTTTGGTATCTTCTGTGTCGATGTCACCCGATACAACCAAAACGGCGTTTTCGGGAACATAAAACATGTCATGAAAAGCCTGGATCTCTTCCTCGGTGGCATTCCGGATGTGCTCATCCTTGCCCAGCACATCAGATTGGTAAGGGTGAACGGTAAACGCACGCTTGATGGTCTCGGTCATCATTCTGCCATAAGGCCGGTTGTCGCGGACCTGCTTCATCTCTTCGGTAACCACATCCTTCTCGGTGGCAATGCCGGTAGAGTCAATCACCGGATGCAACAGGCGTTCAGACTCCAGCCACAAGCCCAGCTCCAGCTGATTGGAAGGAAGCAGGACGAAATAGTTGGTCACGTCAAAACTCGTGTAGGCGTTTAATGACCCGCCCGACTTTTCCACAATCTCTGAAAACTCTCCACGGCCGATATGTTCGGTGCCCTGGAACATCAGATGTTCAAAAAAGTGAGCAAAACCCGTACGGTCGCGAAACTCGTTCTTCGCACCTACATGGTACATGATGTTTACCACCACATTGGGGGTGGTGTTGTCTTCATGAAGGATCACGTGGAGCCCGTTATCGAGCGTATACTCCTCGAACGTGATCCTGTGCTCAGATGCCCGGGCTGCAAAAGCCACGACCAACAGCACGGAAATAAATAAGAATCTTTGTGCAAGTTTCATTTTAATATTTATTTAATGAGAAATGATAGAATGGTATTCCTTGTTAAAAACAAACAAAAGTATGGAAAACATGTTTACGCTTCATTTAACAAATGTTAATATTTAGGGTATAATCTGCTCCATTAATAGTCCAGATCAAGCCCAAGCTCATCTTTGAGGTTTTTTATGTGGGGGTTCTTCTTTATCAGCTCTTCCAGCTTTTCTTTTGGAAGATAGGCTTTTTGCCTGGCTCCCTGCTGTTTGATCTCCGTTTCTAATCGAATGTGGTGATTATGAAGCTCTTTGTGAAGAAAGGCCAGGATGTCTGTAATGTTTTCGTTGATAAGATCCTGTTGAATGGAGTTTTCTACAAAAAGCAGGACGGTGTTATCTGGCTTGAGCTTCGGCTTATGTTGCGTGAGGGCTGTGTAAAGAGACAGGCTCTTCTCTTTATTTTTTTCGGATAGCTTCTGCCATGTCCTGATCAAGTCTTCATAGGAAAAAGGGGAGGATGATTTTTCTGTGGCGGCAATGTTTTTGCTTTCACCTTCAGCCTCTGTTTCTTTGGTGCCATTAATCTTAAGGCTTACCTTTTTGATTTTTTTTCCTTTGTCGGGATTGATTTTTGGCGTTTCTGTTGCCTTTTCTTGCTCTTTGGGCACATTAAGCGGAGGTGCTGTGGTTTTTTTGGCCGTCTCTGCAGATTCAGAAGAGGTTTTCTTTTTTTGGGACGGCTTTGCAGGTTGAATGTCAGTCGGAGGAAGTATTTTTGGCGGACTTACTGCTGTTGGCCGGCCTTTTTTTTTTCAAGGGCAGCCATTTGAAGCAGCGCAAGCTCCAGCACCAGGCGTTTGTTGCTGGCCGCCTTATACTGAACATCAGCCTTGTTGTTAACCTCCAGGGCCTGCATCAGAAAACCCCTGGAACATTTTTCTGCCTGTTCCTTGTACTTGTCGCGGATGTCATCGCTGGTCTCTATGAGCTGCAGCGTAGCCGGATCCTTGCTGACAAGCAGGTTGCGCAGGTGAGTGCCGTATCCGGTGAGAAAGTCCGCCCCTTCAAACCCCTTCTGCAGGATCTCTTCACAGAGCAGAAGCATGTCCGTAGCCTTTTCTTCCATGATGAGGTCTGTCATCTTAAAGAAATAATCGTAATCGAGCACGTTCAGGTTTTCGATCACCTGCTCATAGGTGATGCTGTTGCCGGTATTGCTCACCAGCTGGTCGAAAATGGAGAGCGCATCACGCATCGCACCGTCTGCTTTCTGGCTGATGACATGCAGGGCGCTGGGGTCGGCTTGTATCGACTCCTGCTGAGCCACATAAACCAGCTGCTTGCTGATGTCTTTCACCGTGATGCGGGCAAAATCAAAAATCTGACACCTCGACAGGATGGTGGGGATGATTTTGTGCTTTTCCGTGGTGGCCAGGATGAACTTGGCGTAGGGCGGCGGCTCTTCAAGGGTCTTCAGGAAAGCATTGAATGCGGCCTGCGACAACATGTGTACCTCATCGATGATGTATACCTTGTAGTCGCCCACCTGAGGCGGGATCCTCACCTGGTCAACAAGCGTACGTATGCCTTCCACGGAGTTATTGGAAGCAGCATCAAGCTCGTGAACATTAAAGGAGTGTGTCTGATTGAAAGACAGGCATGACTCACATTCGTTACAGGCCTCGATGTTATCTGTAATGTTCTGACAGTTTATGGTTTTTGCCAGGATGCGCGCACAGGTGGTCTTGCCGACCCCCCGCGGGCCACAGAACAGGAAAGACTGCGCCACGTGATTGTTTCTGATGGCATTTTTCAACGTGTTGGTAATAGACTGCTGTCCCACAACCATGTCAAAGGTGGGCGGCCTGTATTTCCGTGCAGATACAATGAATTGATCCATCAGCTTTTTTATAGTTTGTTGGCGCAAATGCAAAGATAAGCCATTTCATAAAAAAACCGGCAGGAAGTTGTTTTTTCCTGCCGGTTTTTACGGGCGGTTATATCAATCCTTTTTTGTGTTTTTCTTCGATGGCCTTAAGCATGTCTTCTGTCATGGCGTCCAGGTCATAATCCGGCTTCCACCCCCAGTCTTTGCGGGCTGGCGCGTCATCCACAGAGTTCGGCCATGAGTCGGCGATGTCCTGACGGAAATCGGGTTCATAGGAGATCTCAAACTCGGGGATGTGTTTTTTGATGGACTCAGCCATCTCGGCCACAGTGAAATCCATGGCACCTACGTTGTAGTCGCAATGGTAGTTAAGCTTGTCAAAGTCGGCCTCCATGAGGTCGATGGTTGCCTTGAGGCAGTCAGGCATGTACATCATCGGAAGGCGTGTGTCCTCATTCACGAAGCAGGTGTATTTTTTGTTTTTGATGGCTTCATAGTATATGGCCACGGCGTAGTCGGTAGTGCCGCCACCTGGCAGGGTTTCATGGCTGATGATGCCCGGATAGCGCAGCCCCCTGACGTCCATGCCATATTTTTTTACATAATAGTCGCCCAGCAGCTCTCCGGCCACCTTGGTGACACCGTATATGGTTGTGGGCTTGAGGATGGTCTCCTGCGGCGTGTTGTCAACAGGCGTGGTGGGGCCAAAGACCGCGATAGAGCTGGGAACCAAAACCTGCTTCATCTTGCGCTCGCGGGCAAGCTCCAGGATGTTGATAAGGCCATTCATGTTTACATCCCACGCGAGCATGGGGTTTTTCTCACCCGTGCCTGACAGGATGGCGGCCATGTTGATGATCACATCAATATTATATTTGTCTACCACTGAAACCAGGCCTTCCTTGTCCAGTGCGTCAACAACCTCGCAGGGCCCCGTTTCTACAAGCTTTTCTGATGGCTTGGTTTTGCGGACTCCCGCGATAACCTGGTCACCACCATATATGTTACGTAAAGCAAGGGTTAACTCTGAACCGATCTGTCCGGCTGATCCTACTACCAAAATGTTTTTCATGCGTTTGTGGTTTAAGCGTTTATAATGGATGTGGGCAAAAATATACATTTTTTATGGATTCCAAAAAGGGTGAAAGCTGAA
>SLEW01000145.1 GCA_007124575.1 Bacteroidales bacterium
ATGATCTCTCCTTCGTACATACCCCTCAGGGCATTTACAATTTTGTTGGTACGCCTCACCGTGGTACAGTAAACAATTATCAAAGGTTCATCCAGATGCTGCTGAAGCAATGGAATTAAGCAGGGATCATCTGCATCAATGTTGATGGCATTTTTTAAATGTCCTCCGGAGTACATCTTTTCTGTTCGGCCGTCAATAATCAGGGCTTCCCCATCATCGAGCAGATGGCGGTAATTTTCATAAAACTCTTGCGAAGAGACTGCGGTAATCTGCTGGCTATCAAACATCTCACATGCCGACACAAAAGAGAAAACCAGCGTGGCAATGAGAAACAGAAAAATTTTACTGTAGTTGTTCATTTTAATATTCATTTACTTTAACCATCCTTAATTGCAGAACGTATTGCCCATTGTTCGTCCGGATTAACTTTCTTCTTCTGCCATGGTTTTACATGACAAAAATATGTATTTTTATCACAGCCTGTGATTTATCGAGACAACTTTTTAAAAGACATCTATGAAAGAAGAACCCGAAGGTAAAAAAACAGCGGCCAGCAAAGACCAACAGCATGACAAGCTACAACAGGTGGCCTGGATGTTGGAAAGAAAGGATCTGGGCAAGAGTGATTTTATTCCGGATTACGGTGATTTGAGCTTGCTGAATGATGACGGACTAATACTTAGGATGGTGGGAAGGGAGCATCTGCAGGACATCGTATCGGATTATCTTGATCTGCTGGAAACATCGGCTTCGGTATATGAACGCAACGGAGATTATGCACTGGGCATGTTCACCTCCGGCTGGTGCAAATTAATGGATAGCAGTTCGCGAAAGTTGTGTAATACATCAAACAATCTTAAAGCGCTGCAAACCGGTAAATGGTTGTGCCATGAGTCGTGTTGGAAAGACGCTTCCTTAAAATGCATGCAGCAGGACAAACCTGTTGACATACACTGTGCCGGGGGGCTGCGGCTGTATGCCGTTCCGGTAAAAGCTAAAGGGAAGATCATCGGCGCGATTAATTTTGGATATGGGGACCCTCCTTCTGATGAAGCAAAGCTGAAAGCATTGGCAAAAAAGTACGGCATCCCGCTGAAGGAGCTGCAAAAACAGGCAAAAGCATACCAGTCGCGCCCACCATTCATTATTGATCTGGCAAAACATCATATTCAACGGTCGGCGAAGTACATTGGCAACATCATTGAACGAAAGCTTGCCCAAAAAGCTGCTCAGGAAAATGAGCAAAAGCTGCAAATAACATTGGATTCCATTGGGGATGCTGTAATAGCCACTGATCTGCAGGCGCGAATAACCATAATGAACCCGGAAGCCGAAAGGCTGTGTGGTTACAACCTAAAAAAATCAAAAGGAAAAAACCTGACAGATGTGTTCAACATCGTGCATGCACTGACGGGTGAAAAAGCAGAAAATCCGGTAAATAAGGCATTGCAAACGGGCAAGGTGGTTGGCCTTGCTAATCATACCATGCTCATTTCAAAAGATGGGAACGAATACCAGATTGCCGACTCGGCATCGCCCATCAAAGATAAACATGGAAATACCAGTGGGGTTGTGATGGTTTTCAGGGATGTTACTGAGGAATACAGTATGCGGGAGAAGCTGAAAAATTCGCATTACCTGATGAATTATATTATTAAGCATAATAGAAGCGCTGTTGCTGTTCATGACAGAGACCTGAGGTACATCTATGTGAGTCAGAAATACATTGATGATTATAAGGTAAAAGAGTCGGATGTCATTGGCAAACATCACTATGAAGTATTTCCCGATCTGCCACAAAAGTGGAGGGAAGTACATCAAAAAGCGCTCGCCGGTGAAGTACATAGCGCAGAAGATGATCCGTTTTATCGTGAAGACGGGAGCGTGGACTGGACACGATGGGAATGCCGTCCATGGTACGAATCGAATGGTTCCATTGGAGGTATAGTTATTTATACAGAGGTTATCAACGAGCGCAAACAGAAGGAAATGCGCTTAAAAGACAGTGAAGAGAAACACCGGCGCCTTTTTGAAACTATGTCGCAAGGTGTTATTTACCAATCAGCCGATGGTAGTATTGTCTCAGCCAATCCGGCAGCAGAAAGGATGCTTGGTTTGTCATTGGATCAGATGCAGGGCAAAACATCAATGGCTCCCCGCTGGAAAATGATCACCGAAGATGGGAAAAAAGTTCCAGGAAGTGACCACCCGGCGATGATTTCTTTAAGAACCGGAGAAAAAACAGGTCCGGTTACCAGGGGTGTTTACATTCCTGAAAAAGATGAGTATGTCTGGTTATCCATTACTGCGACCCCGCTATTTAAGCCAGGAGAGGATAAGCCTTTCCAGTCATATGCTGTTTTTGACAACGTGAGCCGGCAAAAACAATACGAGGATGAGCGCAGGGAGTATCAGCAGCTCATTCATACGATATTACATAAACTGCCCATAGGTATTGCTATAAATACTATAGAGCCTGAACCAAAAGTCGAGTTAGTCAACGATAATTTTGCACAAATATATGGTCTGAAAACAGGGGATCTGCTCACTGTTGATTCTTTTTGGGAGGCAGTATATGAAGATGAAGCCTTCAGGAAGAAAATAAAAGACCGGGTTTTTACTGACATGGATAGCGGTGACCCGGCTAAGATGGTATGGCATGATATCCCCATAACAAAAAATGGAAAAGTAGTTAAATATATTACAGCACAGAATATTCCACTCAAAGACAGAGAAGTTGTCATATCTACAGTGATGGATGTCACGGAGCGCAAGCTGACAGAAAAGACACAACAAGTTCTTTTCCAGATCGCCAATGAAATATTGCAGAATTACAACCTGGATGATTTTATCAGAGCTGTTGAACAGCAACTTTCAAAGCTTGTTGATACAACCAATTTTTATATTGCCCTTTATGATTCTGAAACCGGGTTATTATCTGCGCCATTTGAAAAAGATGAAATAGACAGGATTGACACTTGGCCCGCAGAAAGATCCGCTACGGGTATCGTAATTGATAGGAAACAATCCGTATTGTTGCAAAAACAGGATGTGTTACGCCTGATCGAAAGTGGCGAAATCCAGCAAACCGGGGCTATCTGTGAGGCCTGGTTAGGTGTTCCACTATTTAAAGGCACAAAAGTGTCGGGTGTAATGGTGGTGCAAAGCTATGATAACCCGGAGGCGTTTGATAGGAGCACAATGGAATTATTCGAATATGTGTCAAATCAAATTAGTATGGCGCTTGAGCGCACCAGGATATTTAAAGATCTGCTGCATGCCAAAAACAAAGCGGAGGAAAGCGACCGGCTAAAATCGGCATTCCTGGCCAATATGAGCCACGAGATACGCACCCCTATGAATGGCATCATGGGATTCGCAGAATTGTTAAAAGATCCGGGCCTGACAGGCGAACAGCAGCAACAGTACATCGAGATCATTGAAAAGAGCGGCGAAAGAATGCTTAACATCATCAATGACATTATGGAGATATCACGCATTGAAGCTGGCGTCATGGATGTTATGCTGGAAGCATCAAACATAAATGAACAGCTGGATTTCGCATACAGCTTCTTTAAGCCCGAGGTTGAGGCAAAAGGCATGCAACTTTTGCTTTCAGATGTTTTGCCGGCAAAACAAGCTAAAGTGGTTACAGACCGTAAAAAGCTCTTTGCCGTGTTGACCAACCTGATTAAAAATGCCATCAAATATTCCAATGAAGGCTTTATTGAATTTGGTTGTGCAACAAAAGGATCATTCCAGGAGTTTTTTGTAAAAGATACGGGGATAGGCATCCCCAAAGACAGGCAGCATGCGGTATTTAGCCGTTTTGTCCAGGC
>SLEW01000218.1 GCA_007124575.1 Bacteroidales bacterium
AAAGATGTGACCCAGAGTAACTTCCGGGAAGACCTGTATCACCGCATAAATGGCTTTAAAATCACCTTGCCGCCACTGCGCCAGAGAAAGCATGATGTCTTTGTGTTTGCAGAACGCTTCCGGGAGAATGCCAATCAGAGCCTTGGCAAGAAGGTGCCGGGCTTTGATGAAAAAGTTAAGGAGATATTTCTCAGATACCCCTGGCCGGGAAACATCCGTGAGTTGGAAAACATAATATACCGTTGTGTCTTACTTGAACAGGGCGACAAAATCTCCCCAAATACGCTTCCTGAAGAAATAAGGCGATACGCAGATTTATCAGCCGAAAAAGAAGAACTCAAAACCCGGCTTCGCAGGCCGATGTCATTAAAAGAAGCCGCCATAATGGCCGAAAGGGAGGCCATCATCATGGCCCTGAAAACATGCAGCTATAATAAAACAAAAGCGGCTGATATTCTTAAAGTGGACAGGAAAACGCTCTATAACAAGATGCGCGAATACAGCATAAAAACATATTAATACCGCAGGGTTGCGGTTATCAGGGTTTCTTTTTCAGGCATTTCCTCCTTGTCAAGGAGATAAACACGGGCACCCTGCAAAAAGGCTTTCTTTGCTGCCTTGTCCAGTAAACATTGGTTTTCTTGTGTCTTCTCTTCCTGTATATGTACCTCATTGGCCTCCCTGTCTACTACACCGAACACCCGGTGGTTTTTTTCGACGAAAAGGGTGTCAATGCGGCCTTCCTCTGCTGCAAGTACTACATCAGCAATGATTGAGGCGGTACGCCCCTTGCTTGCCAGGAAATGATATTGCTTAAGGATGTTGCGGCGGTGCTTTAAAAAGTAGTCTTTAAGAAGAGGCCACGCTTTCTGATGCAGATCCTGCATGTGCAACTCATCGGGGTTGCCGGACACATTTTTTCTGTACAGGTTACCATAAGAGGTTATTTCACGGTATGCAGGAAAAAGGTAATCAACACAGGCCAGTACAAGCGGAGCATCATGTCCGCGAAGCACCTCCGTCAGGCTTCTGTCTATTTCGCGCAAGTGTTTCACTGCCTCTTCCTTCCTGAAGTCTTTGCTTCGGCCATGCCCATGATACATGCTCTGTGCGCCGCCTGTCTGTCCGCTTCTGAACTGCAGAGACTTTTGCTCGTAATCAGCACCTACTGTTTCTTCCATGGTTTGTGGAATGAGGTCTTCCACCGGGATCTCCGTGACATGATCGCGGGTGCCTTCAAAAAGACGAACCTGGTTGAGGCTGAGTGCCAGGATAAAAAAGCGTCCGTCGCCATTAAAAACAGGCATGAGCGGCAAGAGGTAAAAATGTGCGTTTACCTCGACATAGTCTTTAAAACGGATGGGAAAAGTCGAGTAAGCAAACTTACCCGGATTCAGAAATACGGCAAGCCCGTCCGACATGTGCCTCCATACCTCAGTGTCTTCAAGCAACATCTCAAGAGGCCTGGTGAGATCTGCGATCTGGTTGCCCTTCCAGCCCCGCTCCGTTAACTCGTTGCGTACATTCTGAACCTGGTTTTTAAAACGTATCCAGGATTTTTTGTTTTCTCCTGTCCGCTCGGTGGGAATGTATATGGAGATACAAGGATGCTGGCGTACTTCAGCCAGCTCACGGAAAACTTTCCTGGTCATGATAGACATATTCTAAAGGTATTTTGTGAAACTAGAACTATTATGTGTTTTTGGTTTTGTTTGTTGCTGTTATTCAGGGCGAGACATCCTGCCTCTTACCACCTGTTTCCCTGATCCCAACACTCAGCTCCCAGCGCCCAAAGCCCCCCCGGGCACATGTCATACCCGGGGGTGACCCCTGTACTAAATGGCAGGCTGCGGGGGAACATCTTCAATGGTAGGCTCCAGCATGATAGCCTGTTCGATGGCCAGGGAGAAATCATAAAGGTCTGGCGGTGTCCGTGAGGTGATAAGGTTGTCGTGAATCACCACCGACTCATCATGATACAATGCGCCGGCCTCTTCAAGCTCATCTTTGATGGCTTCAAAACCTGTGGCATTTTTGCCCTCCATAACACCTGCTGTGATCAGGATCTGTGGTCCATGACAAATGGCGGCCACCGTTTTGCCCGAATCGTAAAAGTTGCGGGCAAAGTCTACCACCGACTCATGCTCACGTAATGCTGACGGTGCCTGCCCGCCTGGCAGGATCAGGGCGTCAAAATCATCTACATCTACTTCCTCCACCGTTTTTTCAATGTAGATGGTGAAGTCGCTGTTGTAAGCGGTAACAATCCCTGTTTCCGGGCCAATAACGGTAACAGTAGCGCCCCGGTTCACAAGGTAACCGATGGGCATGAAAGCCTCACCGTCGTGAAAGCCTTCGCCTGTCAAAACAGCCACGTTTACAGGGTCAAGGTGTTCTGTTTCCTGATGCACCTCCGGCTGGCAGGCCGAAAAAATGAATAACAATGCTAATACCGGAATAAATTTCTTTGTTTTGCTCATCTTTTTAAGGTTTTTTAGGGTGTTTGTCCCTTGTTTTCTCAAAATTCCGTGCCATAAAAAAGAGGCATAATCCTCCTGTCCCCGGATGTTGTCTGGAGGCCAGGGCTTTAAGAAAAAGGGCGCTGTTTTCCTGGTTTATAATATGTTCCAGGGTTGTGGCTGTCAGCCACAAAATGGGGAATTGATACCACAGACATTTCTTTTTGGAACACTGGCGGGCATTAGCGTCTCATGTTGTTTTATCCGAAGAGGAGGGTAAACACCTGGTCGATACGGGTCACCGGATGAATTTTAATGCCGTGTTTACCTGGGATGCTTTTCATGTTGTATTTGGAGATGAATATTTCCTCAAAGCCGAGTTTGCTGGCTTCAGCTATGCGTTGTCCTATCCTTGTCACCGGTCTGATCTCTCCGGTAAGTCCTACCTCGGCAGCGAAGCAACACTTTTCGCCGACGGCGATGTCTTCGCTGGATGAGAGTACGGCGCAGATCACGCCCAGGTCGATGGCCGGGTCGTCGACCTTCAGGCCGCCTGTCACGTTAAGAAATACGTCTTTGGCAGCGATGCGGAAGCCACACCTTTTTTCCAGCACGGCCAGCAGCATGTTCATTCGTCTGAGATCAAACCCTGTGGCTGAGCGCTGGGGTGTGCCATATGCTGCCGAGCTCACCAGGGCCTGTGTTTCAATGAGCATGGGGCGCATGCCTTCTATGGTGGTCGAGATGGTTACGCCGCTCACGGAGTCATCGCGTTGTGACAGCAATAACTCTGAGGGGTTGGTCACCTCCCTGAGCCCCTTTTCATGCATCTCATAGATGCCCAGCTCACTGGTGCTGCCAAACCGGTTTTTCGCCGCCCGCAGGATGCGGTACAGGTGATTGTGGTCGCCTTCAAACTGTAAAACCGTGTCAACCATGTGTTCCAGCAGCTTGGGTCCGGCAAGGGCACCCTCTTTGGTGATGTGCCCGATGAGGAATACCGGTGTTGACGTCTCTTTAGCGTAACGCTGAAACTCCGCGGCGCACTCCCTGATCTGCGAAATGCTGCCGGCGGCCGAGTCAAGCTGGGGGGTGGTGAGCGTTTGAATGGAGTCTATCACCACGATGTCGGGCTGCAGGTCGTCTATGTGTTTAAAGATGCTGCCTGTATCCGTGGCGGTGAGGACATAGCAGGCAGGGTGTTCCTGGCCGAGGCGCCGGGCCCGCATGCTAAGCTGCATGTCGCTCTCCTCACCGGAAATGTACAATACTTTCTGTTGATGCATCTGCATGGCCACCTGCAACATGAGTGTTGACTTGCCAATGCCGGGCTCTCCCCCTATGAGCATCAA
>SLEW01000026.1 GCA_007124575.1 Bacteroidales bacterium
TAATGCCGAGTCCGAGTGCCAGGCCCAGAATGTTAACCACGGCATTGGTTTTCTGCTTTTGCAGGCTGCGCAGCAGGGATTTTACATAATATACGATCATGGCCAGGTGAATTTAATTTGATAAACCCTGTGGATGTTTTTTTCCTACTCAGCGCGCAGAGTAGAGATCGGATCGATGCGTGCTGCCCGCAGGCTGTGGAAGCTTACCGTAAGTAAAGCCACGATGATGGCGGTTGCAGCTGCGGTGATAATGGGTGCGAAGGACATGTCCATGGCATAGATGAACTGGTCGAGCCAGCGGCTCATCAGCCACCAGGTTATGGGGCCTGCCACTACGACAGCTATCAGTATCAGAAGCATGAATTCTTTGTATAGCATGGTCATGATATCGTAAAGCGAAGAGCCCAGCACTTTACGAATGCCGATTTCTTTCCTGCGTTGATTGATCATGTAAGACGACAGGCCGAACAAGCCAATAAATGAGATCACGATGGTGACCACGGCAAAGAAACCAAAGAGCCTGCTTTGCCGTTCTTCGTTTTCAAATGCTTCAAGGAATCCTGCCTTCAGGCCTGCGACCTCCGGCATCAGCGCCTGATCAAAGGCCCTGACTTCCTCTTCAAGGAATGTATGTACCTCCTCTTTTCCATCTGCAGCATAGTTGATGACGACATAGCGGAACTGTGCCGGGTTGTCCGGCATGATCATCATCATCGGATCAATTTGATTATCCAGAGAGAGGAAATGATAGTCGCTGAAGACGCCAATCACCCGGAGTGTTGTTTGTGGGTTGCCTTCCTCGTCATAGTGCATGTAGACCCGTTTTCCAATGGGGTCATCCTGCCAGCCGAACTTCCTGGTAGCTGTTTCGTTGATGATGGCTGCCTGGTGGACATCGGTGCGCATGTCGTGCTCGAAACTTCGCCCTTCCAGCATCTCGATGCCCAGGTTGTTTGTAAATTGGTGGTCGACCCAGTTCACTGCGATCGCCGTTTCCCTCGGCCCCTCATCGGAGTCAACCCGCACGGCGTTCATATTGTGTCCCTTGCCGGGGACGGAAAAGGCCTTGGATGTAGCGGTCACCTTGGGGTGCTGCCGGATACGCTGCTCTAACGTTTCAATTTGTCCGCGTGACGTGCTGCCCTGCAGGTTGACGACGGCCGTGTTATTTGGCTCAAAGCCCAGAGGCTTATTCCGCAGGAAAGCCAGTTGGTCCTGCACGCTAAGGGTGCCGCCCACCAGGATGATGGAGATGGTAAACTGGAAAACGACCAGGATTTTCCTCATCTTACCGGAGTGCCCCGTTTGGTCACCATGTCCTTTCACGGTGATGGCGGGTTGCATCCTGCTCAGGAACAAGGCGGGATAGATGCCTGCTGCCACTCCGGTGAGGATGGTGATCAGCAAAATCTGGATCAGGATTCCGGGATGGATCAGGTCTGCCAGGACAAAGCTGTTGTTTGTCAGTGCGTTAAAAGCCGGCAACAGCAGCTCCACGATGAGCAATGAAACGAACAGGGCGATGACTGCAATCAACAATGATTCTGACAGGAACTGAACGATCAGTTGTCCGCGACTTGCTCCCGCCGTCTTGCGAATGCCAATTTCGCGGGCTCGCATGGCTGCTTTTGCCGTGGCCAGGTTGGTGTAATTGATGGCCGCGATCACCACCAGAAACAAGGCCACCATGGAGAAGACCAGCAGAATGGTTTTGCTGCCGCCTTCCGGCCCAAGCATTATGGGATTGAAATGGGTGTCGCGCAGCGGGGTAGAGACAAATTCTGCACTTGCACCCATGATATCACCCATGGGAGCAGCATATTTGTCTGTCAGGCCATGCATGCGATCAGCGATGCGCCTCATGTCGCCTGGTTCACGTACTTTGATGTATGTATAGTTGATATTGATGTTCCAGAAGAGTTCGGGGTCAATCGTATATACCATTTCCCGGTCCTGCGAGGCCATTGACATCAACGCATGATATCTGAAGTGCGTGTTTTCGGGGAGATCTTCAATAACCCCGGTGATCATGTAATGGCTATCACCTACATTCAGATCCATTCCCACGGGATTGGCTTCTTCGAAAAACTTTTCGCTCAATGAACGGGTGAGCACCATGGTGTTGGGCTCCGAGAGGGCTCCCCTGGGGGAGCCATGCAGGAAGTGGTGGCTAAACACATCAAACACTGTGGAGTCGGCAAAGACAATACCTTCTTCCAAAAACTCATTATCGTTGACCAAAACCTTCACGTCCTCATCAGGATTAAAGAAACGGGCATAGCTTTCCACTTCACTGAATTCATGTTCCATGGCGAGCGCCAGCGGGAATGGCGTGATGGCCATGTGGTAGGTGGTGCCGGCCATGTTGTAGATGCCCTCCATCCGAAAAATGCGCTCGTGGTCATCCTGGTGGGTGTCGTAGGCTAGCTCATGGTTTAAATAAAGGGTCATGATGATGGCCCCGGAGATGCCAACGGCCAGACACAGGATGCTGATGCTGCTTGAGAGCATTGTGTTGCGCAGGTTGCGCCAGGCTATGCTGATATAGTTTTTGAACATACAGCTTAAGTCTTTAAATAATTTACTGTGCTGCAGCAGTCAATACAAACTCCGTGCTTTTGTCTTCGGTCACGATCTGTCCGTCAAACAGCCTGATGATCCGCTGTGCGTAAGACGCATCGCGCTGGGAGTGTGTCACCATAATGATGGTGGTGCCGTTCTTGTTGAGGTCTTCCAGCAGGTGCATTACTTCATCACCGTGGGTAGAGTCCAGGTTACCCGTGGGCTCATCGGCAAGGATGATGTGTGGCTTGGCCACCACGGCGCGGCATACGGCTACACGCTGCTGCTGACCGCCCGAGAGCTGCAGGGGAAAGTGATTTCTGCGATGCATGATCTGCATCTGCTCCAACACCTCTTCCACGCGCTTCTTTCGCTCCGCGGAGCTATACCCCAGGTAGATAAGCGGGAGCTCCACGTTTTCGAAGACGCTAAGCTCGTCGATGAGGTTAAAGTTCTGAAAAACAAAGCCAATATTGCGTTTGCGAAGGTTGGCACGTTGTTTTTCCGAGTAATCAGACACTTCCTGGTCAAGGAAATGATACTGGCCACCAGATGGATTGTCAAGCAAGCCTAAGATGTTCAGCAAGGTCGACTTGCCGCAGCCCGAAGGGCCCATGATGGCAACAAACTCACCCTCGCGGATCTCAAAAGTGACCTGGTTAAGCGCTGTAGTTTCCACCTCCTCGGTGCGAAACACTTTTGTTAATTCAACGGATTTGATCATGGCTAAATGGTTTTGAATGGGTTTATTATTAATTACTGCATTGGTCAAATGTCAAAACATTCTTTTTGTGATGATGATGATTTTTGTCTAACGAAAGATCAGCCTGTCCCTTTCCCCATAGCTGTCGTATGAAGAGATGATCACTTGCTCGCCTGGTTCAAGGCCTTCCATTACCTCGTAGTGGTGGATGTTCTGGCGGCCCACCCGGATCGGCCTTTTTACTGCCTGAGAACCTGAGGGGTCTGTCACATAGATCCAGTTGCCTCCTGTGGCCTGGTAGAAGCCACCCCGGGGGATGATGAGTGCATCGGCTACCCCGCTGAATTCAAGTCTTAGCTGGAGAGTCTGGCCCCTGCGAATGCCTGCCGGCTCATCCCCGTTAAACTGCAGGTCTACCTCAAAGGCACCACCTGTAATATTACTATAGATTTTATCAATTTCCAAATTGTAGGTTTCGCCTCCATATTCAAATGAAGCCGGCTGTCCCA
>SLEW01000020.1 GCA_007124575.1 Bacteroidales bacterium
CCCAAACTTCAGGAGGTCTGTCAGGAACCTCTATTTTGTAGGTGGCAGCGTTCATCCGGGCGGAGGTATACCGCTTTGTTTGGCCTCAGCGAAGATTGTGGATACCCTGACTTCATAAGCATTATTTTTGGCTGGACGCTGATCGCTGGGAAGTTAGGGTTTTGGGAGACTATAGGGAAGTGGGTAGTAGGTAGTAGGCAGTAAGGGTCAGGCGCTGGGAGTTGGCAGCTAATTTTTTCTTTTTGTTTTGAAGAAGTTTTTTAGAAGATCTGTGGCTTTTTCAGCTTCCACGAACTGTTTAATTTGGGTTTTGGGATGCAGGATCCGGCCGGAGACAGTGGTATAACCGCGTTTAACATCTGCTGCGCCGTAAACGAGTTTTCCGAGTTGTGCCCATGCCAGTGCGCCTGCGCACATGATGCAGGGTTCAAGGGTCACATAGAGCGTGCATTGGTCAAGGTATTTTCCACCCAGGTGGTTGGCGGCAGCCGTGATGGCCTGCATCTCTGCATGGGCTGTAACGTCGTTTAACCGCTCGGTGAGGTTATGTGCCCGTGCAATGATGCGGCCGTTGCATACCACCACGGCACCCACGGGCACCTCGTCCGCTTCCAGCGCTTGTTCAGCCTCTTTCAGCGCCTCACGCATAAACCGCTCATCAGATTGTATACCAGGATTCAGCATATGCACACCAAATTAATATTCGATACCTTACCGCAACAACCCGCATTTTCAACCCGGAGTTTCGCCTGCGCCTCGGGTAACCTCAAAACCCCTTAACCCCTTAACTTTTTTAACACTATAACGGTTATCCCATGAGATTCCTCACTTCGTCCGGAATGACGAGCTTCGTTCGAGAGACGAACCCCAAACCCTTTTTAAGACAAATCTTGTCCTGCATTAATCCTGCAGCTGCCGGATCTCGTTCAGCTCAGGGATGCGCCGGTGTGGCCATTTGCCCTTCACCACGCCATCTTTCATGAGGACCAGGCCCGGGTTGGAGCGCACGATGGTTTTCAGTTCGATCTCATCGGAGAGGTAAAACACATGCCTGTCGGGGGTCTCATAGGCCTCTGTAAATTCTTGTATGGCGTCATGTGATGAGCCTGTCAGCACGATAAAGGTGTGTCCTTCCTGTTCCGCTTCGCGCCAAAGAGGGGTGACCTTGTTTTCAAAGGCCCTGGTGTTGGTGCGGTAGAGGTCATGCGACACCACCATGAGGAGATAGCCCGGCTCGGTCATGTAAAAATCGGTGAGGTCTTCTCCAAATTCATCCTGGATATAGAAATCTTCAATTTCAGCCTCTTCATAAGGCTGGATAATCTCCCTGCGCTGGTCTTTAAAGGTCCAGGTTTCCGCCCACTCCGGATCATCCCAGGGGTAATCATCTGCCGGGTATTCACGTGTTTCACCTGTCTCTTCATTTTCAAAGATCAGATAGGTTTCGGCAATTTCTTCTGTGGGCATGACCAGTTCGGTTACATCATTGCTGACTTTCCAGGGCCTGAAGTCAATAACGGGGAGATAGGTCAGGCAGTAGGCAGAAACACCCAAGATGCCGGCGGTGATGGCAACCATCAGGAGGTTATCCACGGTTTTGGGCCACGGTGGCCTGATCTTGTTACGATAAATGAACACAACAATGGCAGCTGCAAGGAGAAATACATTTTTGTAGAATGTTTCCCAGTTGTTGATGATGATGGCGTCGCCGAAACAACCACAGTCGGGTACGGGGTCTGTGATGGCAATATAGAGTGTAAGCGGTGTGAAGAAAAGCATAAAAAGGAAGCCGCCCCAGGCACTGAGCCTGTTTTTAATGCCAAACAGCACCCCGACGCCAATGATAAATTCAAGGGTGCTGAGCAGGATGGCCATGGGCAACGCGGTAAAAAACAGCCATTCGGTGCCGAATGCTATGAAATAATCCTGAAATTTATAGGCTGAGCCCAGCGGGTCGATGGCTTTCACAAAGCCGGAGAAAATAAATACCCCACCAAGCAATATTCTGGAAATCCAAAGCAGTGCCTTCATCCGTTTAAAATTTTATATATTGCTAATCTTTCATGCAGTTGTGGCGTTCTGAGCCTGTATTCATGATGTCATTTGCTTCGCGCGTCATTTTTACTCCTGCTGGACAGCCCAAGTGCTGTCCCTACAATTCCTTCCGGGAAAAACCTGGGGCCGGCCAAGTCCGGCCTCTCCCTGGACCAACATGACATAATCATTCTCCTGTATGTCAAAAAATCCTGTCATGGGCGTTTTATCTGTTTGTATTTCGGTCTGACAGGTCAAGTGCTGTCCCTGCATTAGGCTTCTCTGTTATTCAGTATCTTACAGCCTTCTGCCCTCTTCCTTCCAGCTCTCAGCTCTCACATTCATTCCATTAGCATAAAAATCTGGCCTCTTGCTTCATTATGCAGCAAAAGGTCAGATTTTTATTATATGGTAAGCAGGTTATCTATTCGCGTTCCACAACCTGCCCCACGATGCGGTATCTTACAGTAGGGCGTTCTTCGTTGTTGTAGTTTACGGTAACCGTGCGACTGATTCGCTGAGGCCTTGGTGCCAGCCTGAACGAAACCTCTATGGTTTCTTCGTCACCCGGCATAATGGGCTCTCTGGGCCAGTCTCTTACACGTGTACCGCAACAGGCGCGCACATTACTGATGACCAGTGGCTCATCTCCGGTATTCGTAAATTTGATCTTCAAATTGCCATCTGGTAAGTCATCAACATAGACAGTCCCGTAATCTTGCCTTGATTTTTCGAACTCAAGGACTGGGCCTTTTTTTTCATTCTCATCGGCAACACTGCTAAAAGCACCCATGGTGAGTATTGCTGCCACGATTAAAAGTGTTCTGATCATAAAACTTTGGTTTTGGTGGGTAAAAATCTGCATCAAAAACTAACAATAAGTAAACTTTATTGCATCCGAACAAACTTACTTATCGCAAATGTACGATAAGTTTTTTTGCTTTTCAAAAATAATACAAAAAAAATCAAGCGATATGTGTATTTTATGACAGAGGGGAGCTTTGTGCAAAAAAATCGTTCTTTACAAATCCAGGAAAAGTTTAAGCGTTTGCCGCAGGTGCTCCCAGTTTTCTTTATTGATGCAGTATTTGACATGCGGGGGTGTGATATTTCCCTGGATGATGCCTGCTTTCTTTAATTCTTTCAAATGCTGGGATACTGTAGGCTGTGCCAGGGGAATTTCCTTAACGATGTCGCCGCAGACACAATGGTCTTTATCCAGAAGCAGCCGGATGATGGTGATCCGCGCTGGATGTGCGAGGGCCTTGCAGAACTTTGCTGCCTGGATATGGTTTTCTGTATAATGATCCCTGTCACTCACCTTGTTCGAGTTAGCGTATTAAAAAAATCGAATCATGAAAAACTGTTTAGTGGCAACGGTTGAGGCATTCGATCATCTGGCTCAGGGCTTCATGCTTAAGAAAGTAGAATGTGTTCTTCCCGCTGCGGCGTGAGTCAAGTACGCCTTTAGTTTTCAGGATATTTAAATGATGGGAGGCTGAGGCCTGTTCAATTTTCAGCGCTTCATAAATTTGTGTGACATTCATTTGTTCTTGCTTTTCCAGCAATTCAATGATGGCAATCCGCATGGGATGGGCTATAGCCCTCAGTTTACTGGCAGCATCTTCCAGTCTTCTTGGATCAAGTTTGTTATTCACCATAATACACTATTTTTATTATCGTTAAAACCATATTTTTTACAAATCTAGCAAATATATAA
>SLEW01000157.1 GCA_007124575.1 Bacteroidales bacterium
AAGGCGCTGCATATCAGACACAGCACAAATATGTGTAATCTGCGTTTGCTTGCCGCCTCACGGGGTGTTAGTGTCTTTTTCTTTCGCAATAAAAAGTTCCAGTTCATCAGCGTTTGTCACCGAGCTGGTCGGAAGCACCGTCCATGGCAATAGCCGATTTTTGGACCCGGAAACGGGTTCCGTCTTCTACCTCCAGGGTAAAGCTTTGCTCCTGCTCTTCCACGATCTTTCCGTGGATGCCACCAATGGTAACAACCTTATCACCCTTTTTCAGCTGTTCACGGAACTGACGAAGCTGCTTCTGTTTCTTCATCTGCGGACGAATAAAAAAGAAGTAGAAAACCAGAATGATAAGAAGCAAAAACAACAAGCCACTAAAGTCGCCTGCGCCGCCTGTTTCAGCATGCAATACGTTTTGTGCTCCCAACTCGCTTTTCAAAATAATAAATAACATGTTCATCAGACTATTCTTTGATTTAGTAAATGATTATTCCACAAAGTTAACAAATCATCCGGATGCATCATTATGATCACCGGGCTTGTAAGGGGTAATTTTTTTTTCTTTAACAAAATCTTCAACCAGCTTGTCCAACACGCCATTGACAAAAACCTTGCTTTTAGGCGTACTGTACATCTTCGATAGCTCAATATATTCATTCAGGCTCACCTTTACGGGTATCTCCGGAAATTTGAGTATCTCTGTCAGTGCCATCTCCATGATGATCATATCCATTTGGGCAATGCGCTCCACATCCCAGTTGCGGGTTTTTTCAGATATAATTTCGTTGAATGTTTCATGGTTAAGGACAGCCTTTACAAACAAATCCTCTGCAAAATCACGATCGGAAGGATCTTTAAAAAGGTCCATCAGCTGGAGTCTGCCATTATTTTCAACGGCAATTTTCAGCGTTTTGATGAGCATTTTATATATAAGCTCCCAGTCATCTATCCAATAAATGCTTTTTTCTTCATAAAAGTCATGAAGCGGCTCAAAACGGATGACATCTTTTTCCAGCATCTTAAAAATAAAGCGAAGGTCAGAGTCCATGTCATTATCTTCTGACTGCATGTAAGAGGTATAATAACCAGACTTTTTAATTTCTCTGAGCAATTTACGAACAAGATCCCTGTCTTCCTGCCATTGAATACCACGTTCCTTCGATTTTTTGAGTACTGTTTTATCTTCTGATAGCATCACCAGCAAGGTGTTGTTGACAAAACGTTTATTGGGTTGAAGGTCTTCCCGGGTAGGCATTTGCTTCATTTGTCCTTCTTCAAGGATGCGTTCTTCCTGCCATTTTAGTTCCACCAAAAGGGTGAGCTGGTACAGGTAAAGCTCATATGTCTTTTCGATGCTTTTCATCAGCTCGTTGATGCCGGAGTTAACATCCTGGTTATGCGACTGATGGAAAGCATACAGGCTTTGCAATACCTTTACGCGTATGTGTCTTCTGTTAATCATAATGTTTATTCTGTGGTATAGGCCCGGTATTTTCTCGCCCCTAAGGGGGGCACACCTGCCTTTAAAACACTGCAAAAGTAAGTTATTTTTTTTCTATATTTGCTAAGAATGAAAACAGACGAATTATGATGGAAGAATTTGGCACAAACGTTCCCAGGGATGATATCTATTCAAAAGCAGTCAGAGCAGGGAAACGAACGTACTTCTTTGATGTAAAATCAACCCGGTCAAACGAATTGTATCTTACCATAACTGAAAGTAAGAGGCGATTTAATCAACAAACGGGAAAGTTCTTTTATGAAAAGCACAAACTTTTCCTTTATCAGGAAGATTTTGATAAGTTTAAGGATGCCTTAAACGACTCGTTTTCTGCTATCGAACGACTTCAGGGAGAGATACTCAAAGAGAGTCCACCGGCCGATGCGGATAAAAAAGAGGTTGATGCGGATGAAAAAGAAGTCAAAAAGGCTTCAGATATTTCTTTTGAAGACCTTGGCGATAAGAAAGACGAGGGTGAAAAACAGGATCAGGACGACGAGGAAAAGCATAAACCTGAAGAGTAATATCTTCAGGGTTTATATCTTCCCAGCTGCCTGTTTAGGCGCTTCTGCCGTAGTCGCCTCTCATGATTAGCCCGCGTATATTTCACCATGCAGGCATACACGGTATTGAATTCATGGCCAGTCAAAGAGGCATATTCACGGCTCATTATTGCGATTATGTCATCCGTTGCTGTGAGACGGGCGAAATTTTTCATCCGCGACTTGAAAGAAAGCTTCTGATTGTGCCTCATCCGGTTTAAGTCAACCAGGTAAAACCGGTATGTACCCTCTTTGCTTTTTTTTATTAGCGTATTTCCCGGCGAGTGATCAAGAAACAAAATCCCCTTCTCATGCATTTCGTGGGTAAAACGTGTAAATTGCCGGATAATCTCTTCACGTTCCGGGTACTGCGGGTCTTCAATGAGTGTTCTGAAGGTAAGGTCTTCCTTTATATGCACGCTTATGTAAAAACTTCGTCCGAAGGCTAAGCGAGAGAACTGCTCAAAACAGGCAACAGGGGTGGGTGTAAGAATGCCCTGGTCAAGGAGCCTTCTGGCATATTCGTAAGAACGTCTGGCTTTTGACTTACGGAAAAAACGATATGCCAGTCTGTTAACAGGGTTTGGTGTTTTAAATGATTTGACATTCAGGTCCAGGTCCTTCACCCGGATATGTTTAACCATGTTTCTTCTCCCCTTCCCTACTTTATACCCCAGGCTATCAAAATGGTTTATGGCATAATGTAAGCTTTCCTGATGATCCGAAAATTCATCGGCGATATGTTTTTTATTCAATACGGATAAGATGGAAGATTGTTCCATGGGGTGGCATTTTATTATTGAAATCTGTGCAGGTCTGCCGTGTTAATCGTATAAGCTTACTTCCCGCCCCTTTGTCTGGCATGGTCACTTTTATTCCGGGGGGCTTGCTGTCTCTTTCTTTTTTTATGGAATGGCTTCTTGAATGATCTACTCCTGTCAGGCCTTTCGGGGTCGTAAGGCGGTGTTTTACCCATGTTCTCAGGCAAGGCAGGCTTTTCCACCGGCTTTCCCAAAAGTTTTTCTATGGATGCGAACTTGCCCATTTCATCAGGTCCTATCAGCGTGCATGCTTTACCGTGTGCGCCGGCGCGCGCCGTCCGCCCGATGCGGTGCACATAATCCTCTGCATCGTGTGGGACATCGTAATTGATTACCATGTCGATATCTTCCACATCTATGCCTCTGGAAATAACATCTGTGGCCACCAGGATACGGGTTTTCCTGGATTTAAAGCGGTTCATCACGTCCTCTCTCAAAGACTGATCCAGATCCGAATGGATTTCTTCCACGGAAGCATTGTTTTTTTTCAGGTCCCTTGCGAGTTGTTTTACTCCTGATTTGGTGTCACTGAAGATGAGGATGCTTCTCATCCTGTCGTCTTTAATGAGCCATTTTGCTGCCGGTAGTTTCTGATCCTCATAGACCATATAGGCTTCCTGACCAATTTGTTCGGGTGGTGTGGACAGGCCAATGTTGATTTCCACGGGGTTACGTAGGATTTTTCTGCTCAGCTCCCTTATTTTTGACGGCATGGTGGCTGAGAAAAGCAAGCTTTGCCTTTTTTTGGGCAGGAAGGAGATGATTTTCATGATGTCGTCATGAAACCCCATGTCCAGCATCCTGTCAGCTTCATCAAGGATGAGAAATTCGAGGCCGCTGAAGTCAGCATAACCCAGATTAAGGTGGCTGATCATGCGTCCTGGTGT
>SLEW01000167.1 GCA_007124575.1 Bacteroidales bacterium
GATCCCGCGCACGCTAAGAGGCTGCAGGAGCTTATCGAACGGATGGATGCCCTTCAGGCCTGGGATTATGAGCAAAAGGTAAAGCAGATCCTGACCAGCCTGAAAATAGGTGACCTGAAAGCCCGCGTCGGCACCCTGTCAGGAGGACAGGTAAAACGCCTGGCGCTTGCCAAAATTCTTATTGAAGAGGCCGATTTCGTGCTCCTCGACGAGCCTACCAACCACCTCGACATCGACATGATAGAGTGGCTGGAGGCTTTCTTCAGCCGGCAAAAGATCACCCTGCTAATGGTTACCCACGACCGCTACTTCCTCGATGCCGTGTGTAATGAGATCGTGGAGATTGAGCATGGCAAGGTGTATAACTACCGCGGCAACTATGCCTACTACCTCGAAAAGAAACAGGAACGTAAAGAGGCAGAAGCATCACAGAACGAAAGGGCCATCAACCTGCTCAGGAAGGAAACCGAATGGATGCGCCGCAGTCCGCCGGCACGTACCACCAAGTCGAAAGCCCGGATCCATTCCTACCACGACCTGAAGGAAAAAGCCAGCAAAATCCAGCAGGGCGAGTCGGGGGAGATCCGCATGGACATGACCCGCATGGGTAAAAAAATCCTGGAGTTACGCCATGTTGTCAAACAGTTCGATTCCAAAACGGTGATCAATGACTTCTCCTATATATTCAAAAGGGGTGAAAAAGTGGGCATCGTAGGGCCAAATGGCACAGGCAAAACAACCCTTCTTAATATCATAACCCGGAAAATAAGACCTGATGATGGCAAGGTGATCACCGGGGAAACCATTCATTTTGGGTATTACCACCAGGATGGCATTACCGTGGAGGATGACAAAAAAGTCCTGGAGGTGATCACAGACATCGCTGACAGGATAAGGCTTGCCAGAGACCATTGGATCAGCGCTGCCCAGTTCCTCAGGCATTTCAACTTCCCGAACCACATGCACAACGACAGGGTAGCCAAGCTCAGTGGTGGAGAGAAACGCAGGCTTTACCTGCTCACCGTGCTCATGAAGAACCCAAACTTCCTTATCCTGGATGAGCCAACAAATGACCTTGATATAGAAACACTGAATATCCTTGAAGATTATCTGATCCGCTTCCCTGGCTGCCTCCTGATCGTATCGCACGACAGATATTTTCTCGACCGCCTGTCAGATCATCTTTTTGTGTTCAAAGACGTGGGCGACATCAGGGATTATCCCGGCAACTATACGGATTTTCGCGAGAAACAGAAGCAGTTGACGAAAAACGGACCTAAAAAAGATAAAAGGGACAAGCCACAAAGGCCCGACAGAAAACGGGAAAAAACCGGCCTCAGCTTTAAGGAAAAGAAAGAATTTGAAGTACTTGAATCGGACATCGAAGCCTTGGAAGCTGAAAAAGCCACCCTGCTCGACAAGATGAATGCCGGCATGCTGCCCCCTGATGAGCTAATGAAAGCATCCAGCCGTTTCGAAGAGGTAGAAAACCTGCTCAACAGCAAGACAGATCGCTGGCTGGAACTTTCTGAAAGAGTTTAGACCCGGGGTTACGGTATCATTTTATGACCCAAGCATGACGGGCATGACAAGCATCAGGATCTCTTCATCCTTATTCTCGCTATCAACAGGTGATATCAAACCCGCACGATTAGGCTCCGACATTTCAAGCAGCACCTGATCCGTTGACAGGTTATTCAGCATCTCAGCAAAGAACTTGCTGTTGAATCCAATCTCCAAATCATCCCCTTCATAATGGCATGTAAGCCTTTCCTGGGCCTCATTAGAATAATCAAGGTCTTCAGCCGACAATATCAGCTCCGTACCGGCGATCTTGAACTTTACCTGGTATGTGGTCTGATTGGAAAAAATCGAGACACGCCTTATGGCATTAAGGAAAGGCTGCCGGTCGACAGTCATCTTGTTGGGGTTGCTGGATGGGATCACCGCGGAGTAATTGGGATATTTTCCTTCGATGAGCCGGCAGGTCATGATGATATTCCTGAAGGTAAACCGTGCATTGGTATTATTGTATTCAATACGCACCGGCTCTTCATCCTGAAGCAGGATCTGACGCATCTGATTCAAAGGTTTTTTCGGCAGGATCATGCTGGTGCTCTCGTCGGCTTTCACGTCGCTGCGACTGTAGCGTACCAGCTTATGGGCGTCCGTGGCCACGAAAATGGTCCCTTCATCCGTAAACTCACAAAAAATACCTGCCATCACAGGACGCAGATCATCCGTACTCGCGGCAAATATGGTTTTGGTAATGGCCTGATATAAGATATCGGACTCAATAGACACCGTAGCGGCATCTTCCAGGGGTGGCACCTGGGGATATTCATCTCCATTTTGCCCTGCCAGCCGGTACTTACCCTCTCCCGCCGTGAGTGTAACGCCGTAGTTATCCTCATTAATATCCAAAGTAACAGGAATATCGGCAAAGGTCTTAAGGGTATCCAGAAGGATCCTGGCAGGAATGGCCACGCTGCCCTCCCCTTCTGCCATGTCCACATTGATACGGGATGTCATGGTGGTTTCCAGATCTGAGGCTGATATCCTGATCTCTGAATCAGAAAGCTCAAACAAAAAATTATCAAGGATAGGAAGGGTATTGTTGGTGCTAAGCACACCGCTTATAGCTTGCAACTGCTTTAAAAGCAACGAGCTGGATACAATAAATTTCATACTTATCTGAATTTAGAAATGAATAGCAAATATAACTTTTTATTGAAAATGAAACTCGTTTTCAGATATAAAAATGACTGTTTATTCAAAAAAAGTGAATGAATGGTCACCATTTTTTATAAACCAGGAAAAAGGTCGTATCACTGGCTGAAAAACGACATATTGCGCCAGGGCATAATCACCGTCATTCACCCGCAAATAAAAACGGTTTGTGTCGTATAACCGGTCCCCGGGCTGGAGTGTGCCATCAACGGTAGCTGAGCGCTTGAAAAACTCAAGCTTTGTCTGATGGTCGTAGACATCATCAACAATCAGTGTATAAAAAGGCTTATGGGAGAGCAAATCGGCTGGTTTTTCTTCATTGGTGCCGGGGAGCAGGCGCTCATAATGCAGGCGCTGAATCTGGTGAAAATAAGGTGCAAGCTTTTCTTTATCAATTTTGTCAAAAGCAATCACCTCAGCTTCATGATTCAGCATACTAAGATCTTCACCTGCTGATAAATACCATTGGTAGCTTTCTGTTTCATTTGCATGCACTGTTGCCTGTACCTTTGTGATCTCCCCCGGAGTCAGCGCTGCCACGTACGGATCGCGCCAGGAGTGTGCATGGAGGGCAAGCAATTCTGACATATCTGCAGGCATGCCTGACAGGTGCACCTCATACGGCATGTCAGCGTGAGAAAGGCGCATGACATGGCCATGATTATCTGAATTTTGCGGTAAAGCAATATAGTGGCGTATTCTTTGCTGCCGGGGAATAAAACCGGCACTTCCCGGTATATTTATCCAATGACGCTTTGCAAACACCTCCACGTGAACACCCTTTTCTTCAAGCTCATCTTTTATCTGGCTGCGTTGTCCGGAAGGCACCGGTCGTCTCACCTCCAAATTCATGAAAGCAGATAGCAATTCCCGGATAGCTTGTTCATTGGCATGATATGAATCATTCACAAGCCATTGACCCTCCGCTGTTTTTTCC
This sequence comes from Bacteroidales bacterium, assembly GCA_007124575.1. Taxonomy (GTDB): domain Bacteria; phylum Bacteroidota; class Bacteroidia; order Bacteroidales; family UBA7960; genus PUPG01. Next base: position 3,668 of record SLEW01000167.1, read on the forward strand.
AGTGCCACGAGCTCTTCACCAGGTCGACTCAGTTCAACACGCACCAACTCCTCGTCACGA
>SLEW01000306.1 GCA_007124575.1 Bacteroidales bacterium
CAAACAGCTTGCTGAAGTTTTCGTCGTACTCCAGAAATTTCTGATCAATTTGGTGAAACTTCTCAAAAACTTTAGCATTGTTGACAAGGAACCGGCGCATTTCAACGAAGGCACGCATGATCAGTATGTTAACTTCAACTGCTTTTTTGCTTCTCAGAACAGATGAGAGCATGGCTACGCCTTGTTCTGTGAACGCATAAACTGCATACCTTCTTCCTCCATGCAAACTTGAGGTCGCAATTTGCGACCTCAAAAGTTTCAGTTCATCCAAGCCTAATTGTAACATAAAATCCTTAGGAAAACGCTCAACATTTCTCTTAACCTGTTCATTCAATCTTTTGGTGGAAACACCATAAAGCTCGGCCAGGTCACTGTCGATCATCACCTGCACACCACGAATCGTGTGTATCTTGTTTTTTATCAGAATGTCTGGTTTATTCATGATACTCAGTTAAAAAGTGGATTATTTTCATGACCTATAAATGAAAAATGATGCGATCAACACCATTATGTTTATACAAATATAATTAATATTAAGATAATACATTTAATAATACAAACATAAAATATTTTGCGGTGGCGATGCCCTGAATCATTACCGTATTGCCCCCGGAGAGGAAAAGCGACGAAGAGGCCTCACCACGCAAAGCAAACCATAAAAAACTTAAACATTAGAAAAACGGCGGCATCACCCAGATACCGCCGTAAACAAAACACACAAGATATATGCAGGATCAAAACAGAATACGGTATACCAGGTTGATGTTTCTGCCGGGCATATCGTAGCGGCTTGGCGCGTTGGGTCCTTCAAAGGGATCCTTAAAGCGGCGTACCACAGACAGGTGGTCCTGGTAGCTGGTGTCAAGGGCATTATCCACACGCAGTTCCAGGCGGATGTGATCCGACCGTATTGAAGGTCCTGTCCTCAGTCCTTTCCTCTGGGGTAAACCAACGGTTCTCAACGGAAGCGAGCCATTCGTGTTCAGCCCACACGCCGAACTGCATCCTGGTGCGGTCTCCGAGAGGGATCTCCTGGAAAGTGAAGAGCGCAATATTGTAAATATCCTCACCCGGGTGATAGGCTTCAAGGCCATCCACCTCCTGTAACCTTCTGTGCAGGTTGGTGCCGATGACCCCCCTGTCGAAAAACGCAAAGGGCTGATGCATTAGCAGGGCAGAGGCGCTGACGGTGAAGGTCTCAAGCTCCAGCTCAAGCTCCTCGGGCAGCGGATCCGGCTCACCCTCTTCCTGGAGTGAATTGGAAATGCTCAGGCGGGTCTCCAGTTCATCAAAAAAGCCGTCCATTTCAAGGTTTCCCTGTCCCTGGACATTGAGCCGGTCAATCCGGATTTCCATCTCGGGCTCCTCCTCGATATACATGTCCTCATTCTCGGGATCAGTCATCGGAGCAAACTCTGGCACACCATAATCATTCTTATAATACCTTGCCGAGATCCCACCTGTAAAATTGCCGCGGTTGATGCCCCATCCCAGGGAAGCGGTATAACTGTCGAGCTGCGTTTTGGGGAGCGGACCGCTAGGCGTTTAGGACTCACTTCCTGTGCGGTAAATGAACCGACCGGCTGCAAATCTTTGCCAATGCCAGCTATACAATCTATTCTGAAACCGAGGTCGACGATGATATCGAGCTATACCAGGGTCCCATGCTCAATCTCAATTTGCGTTACCACAGCGAATCAGAAGATCCCCTGATGAAGTTCAACCTGGACCCTGAAGTGAATACGATGGACGCCATGTTTGTAGCAGACGTTGGCGCCTCTTATCCAATTATGAACCGCAACGGAGTCCAGGTGCAGGCAGTTGGACGCGTAAGCAATCTGTTTGACAGCGAATACTCCACCTTTGTGCACTATCCCATGGCGGGCCGATTTATTTCAGCAGGTTTTGAGGTGAATCTGAGATGATTTGTTTGGTTTTTCTGCTTGCCTGTATCCCAGAAGCTTGTATTTTTGTTAGAAAAAGAGTGGCGATGACACAGATTCTGATCATTGAGGACGATAAAAGGCTTGCGGAAATCATCCAACGCGGGCTCCGGGAGCAGGAATATCAGACCCACGTGGCCTATGACGGCCGTATGGGACTGAAACTTGCCCTGGCCAATGATTTTAACCTGATCGTGTCAGATATCGTACTTCCTGAGATGAATGGCCTGGAGCTATGCCGGAAGATCCGCGCAAATAAGCCCCTGATTCCCATTCTGATGCTCACGGCCCTGGGAACCACCGATGATAAAGTAGAAGGTTTTGACGCCGGTGCCGATGATTACCTGATCAAGCCATTTGAATTCCGTGAACTGCTGGCCAGGATCAGGGCCCTGCTCAAGCGGTCCGGCAACAAAAGAGCAGGCCAATCATCGCTGCTGCAATACGCTGACCTGGAGATCGACATCCACAAGAAAACAGCAAAACGCAGCAACCAGGAGATCAAGCTGACACCGAAAGAATTTAACTTGCTTGAATACATGGTGCGTAACCCGGACAGGGTGCTTACCCGTTCGGAGATCGCTGAAAAGGTATGGAATACACATTTCGACACCGGCACCAACTTCATCGACGTTTACATCACATATTTGCGAAAAAAGCTGGATAAGCCTTTTGATCAGAAGCTCATCCATACCAGGCCAGGCATGGGATTCATTTTAAGCAGCGAATTTGAATAAGGTGAAGAGGACACTAGCGAAACCATCAGCGAACCTCTGCGTGAAATAAAAAATAACATACAGATTAACAGCAATTTAAAGTCAAATGAACATTCAAAACAGGGTTACATTCTGGTTTACCCTGGTTACGGGCCTGGTTTTCCTGCTTGTCATGCTGCTGATCTACCTGATCACAAACGCATTGCTCAATGGGTATGTATCAGCCAGCCAGATGACCAATTTTCGCTTCATGCTCATTCTTTCCTGGCTTATTGCTGTCATCATCATTTTCTTTGCAAGCAAATGGCTGTCAAAACAACTGCTACGGCCCGTGAGCCGGATGGCCGATAAGGCGGGAGAGATCAGCGCCACCAATCTGCACCTCAGGCTTAGTGAAACCGCGCACGTGGATGAAATGGCGGAGCTGGCCGCGTCTTTCAATCAAATGCTTGACCGGCTGGAAAACGCCTTTGACAGCCAGAGGGAGTTTGTTTCCAACATTGCCCATGAACTGCGTACCCCCCTTAGCGCCATCATTGGCGAACTGCAACTCGTCCTGGAAGAAAAAGACCTGTCTCCGGACCTCAGAATTTCGCTGGAAAGCATCCTGAATGATGCCCGGAAGCTTTCGAGGCTGAGTACGGGACTCATGGACATGGCCAAGGCCAGTTATGAAACACACCAGATCAGCCTGAAGCATTGCCGTCTGGATGAGCTGATCATGGAGGCCAGGAAGGAAGTGCTGCGAAACCATCCGGAATACCAGGTTCACTTTACCATGGATGATCACCTCGATGAGGAAGATTACATCACTGTGAGAGGAAACATTTACCTGTTAACCGTGGCCTTTGCCAACATCATAGACAACGCCTGTAAGTTTTCTCCTGACCACCGGGTGGAGATATTCCTGACCTACGACAGCGCAGCCATGGGGCCAGTGATCAGCTTCACGGACCAGGGGCCGGGAATCCCGGCAAACGAACAACAGGATATCTTTCAACCTTTTTACCGGGGCAGCAACAAGACCGCAAGCGAAGGCAGCGGCATCGGCCTCTCCCTGGTGCAGCGAATTGTATCACTACACGGGGCAAACTTGTCACTGGATTCTGCTCCCGGGGAGGGAACCACTATGCGCATTCATTGGTGACCTGGTGTTGTAATAAGCCATGCCAATACGTTTGACTTCAGGTTCTTACTTTACCAATTTGATCTTGTACGGCCTTTACTTTGCCCTCGAGGCAGTTGCTTGCACCCTGACGGATATCCAGTTTAATGGTTGAATAGACTCGCTTACAATCCGGTTCAAGCAATTTATAGGCTTTGCTGACCACTGCAAGGATCTCCTCCATGGATTCGGCCTCCACGATGGTGCCCATGGGGGTTAATTTGTAATTATGCCCGCTTTCATCAATCATTTTTATGACCTTACTAACATAGGGGCTTACACTTTCCCCTTTATCTGTCGGGAACATGGCAAATTCCATCAGTACTGACATACGATTCAACTTTTATGGGTTACTAATTTACTACCTACTGCTTACTGCTTACTGCTTACTGTTTACTGCTTACTGCTTACTGCTTACTGCTTACTTCTTACTTCTAACTACCCGGTTCGTCCACGTTGTTCCTGCTAAAGAGATATCCAAAAGGATTCAGGGCGGGTACATAGCGGCACACTACGGTGATCATGCCAAAGAGCGGAATGGAGAGCACCATGCCAATGATGCCCCACACGTGGTAACCCAGCACCACGGAGATGATGATGAAAACCGGATGCACATCCAGTTTGTCTCCCAATACGATGGGCTGCAGGATATAGGTATCGATGAACTGGGCCATGGCGAAGGTGATGGTGATGCCCACCAGGGTACCGGCTCCGCCTTCGGCAAGCAGGCTGACGGCAATGGCGATAAAATATCCGAACAGGTTGCCGATCACCGGGATAATGGAAAGCGCGGCAGCGATAAGGCTGATCAACAGCGCCCCCTCGAGTCCGGAAAGATAAAGCCCGATAAAATATAAGATCGCCAGGAAGACCATCAAAAGGAGCTTTCCGGCAAGGTATTGCCTGCTGACAGCCGCTGATCTCGTCACAATATAAGCTGCCTGTTTTCGCGATTCCACCGGAAACAACCTGAGGATAAAGTTTTTGAACTTCCTGCGAAAATGAATAAACAGGAAAGCATAAACGAGTATGATCAAAAAATTGGTAAGATAGCCCAGGATAGCCCAGATGGCATTCATGGCACGCCCTTCCGCATATCTTGGTGAGCGGCTTATAGGCTCTGCCGGCTTGGCTTCAGGATGCATCTTATCTTCCCGCATATCGAGGCTTCTTCGCATATCCAGGTTGTACCGGTCTACTTGCTCCTGGCGCAAAGGTGTTCTATCCACCAGGTAGTCGGTGATCTCTATCATATTTTCCTGGAGCCGGCCTTGTATCTGCTCCCAGTCGTCGGCAAAGCTTTTGGCCTGGAAAAAGAAAACGGAAGCAAAGCCAATGGCAAGAATCAACAATATGATGGTAGAAGTGGAAGTGGCCAGTACAGGATGACCGCCCCAGCGTTCAATGCGCTGGGATACCGGCACCATGAGCAGGGCCAGCACCATGGCAGTCAGCAATGGCGCCAGAAAGGATTTGGAATAAGCCAGTCCCTGAAACAAGAAGAACAGGGAGGCCAGCAGCAAGGCGGCGTAAAGGAGAATTTTACCCTTTGTGTTTGTATCATCAAGGATTTTCAAAGCCCGACAGTCTTATGTGCTTACTTGTTTCGGTAAAAATACAGACTGTCGGGCAGAAAACCAACAAAATCAACCAAAAAGGGCGTAAAACGACCTATATGCGCTTCAAAAAAAGCCAGTTAATTTACGAGGCAGTCATTCCGCCATCAATCATGTGGGTTGAACCTGTAATGAACTGGCTTTCGTCACTGGCAAGAAATACGGCCAGGGAAGCCACTTCATCATTGGTGGCGTAACGACCGAGTGGGATGATCTGCTCGAATTTTTCCTTGGTAGCCTCCGCTTCGCCGGGTGAAAAACCTTCCTCAAGCGAACGCATCATCCGGTTGTCGACAGGGGAGGGGTTGATGCTGTTGACACGGATTTTATGAGGTGCGCCCTCCAGGGCGGCCGTGCGCATCATGCCGGAATTGGCGTGCTTGCTGGTCACGTAAGGCAACATATTGGCATGCCCCCTTACTCCGGCCAATGATGAAGTAATGATCACCGAACCACCGTGTTCTTTCATCAGCGGAAAAATGTAGCGCAAACCGAAATACACGCCATAGATGTTTACGTCAACAATCTTGCGGAACACATCCATCGGGTATTCATCCAGCGGCTTCACCTCACCTTCGATCCCGGCATTGTTAAGAAATACATCCACGTGGCCAAACAACTCCTTTGCCTTATCCGCGTATTTTTTTACTTGTTCTTCATCGCTTACATCTGCAGCGATCCAATGAAGATCCGGTGAGTCAATATTTTCGGCTACTTCTTTCAGGGCTTTCTCATCAAGGTCAGTGATCAGCACCCTGGCCCCTTCGTTGATCATCATTTTTGCTGTAGCAGCTCCGATGCCTCCGCTGCCTCCGGTAATCACAGCTTTTTTGTCTTGCAGGCGTTTCATAAGGCTCTGTTTTTTAAGTGAATATTTGCAATTAAAACAGTTAACCCGCGGGTTATGTTCACTTATACAGGCATAGCTGGGATGCATATTTCGCTGCATACTTACAAGGTTATAACAGGAGAGGCATTGGGCTGGTGAATTCAAAAAGATGTTTGACCAGAAAAAGGTTACGTATATATATTTTTTCTATCTTTAGCATGAAATTTTTTTTGATAATCAGATCCAATTGTCTCAGGAAATGAAATTATCTATCCAGGAGTTGTTTCCCTGGCTGCAGTGGAGCAACACAATTCTGACATATCTTTTGATCCCTTTTGGAATCATTTTGCTTGCAATCCTGATCACCAGGATATTCAGACGGATCATGCATCGGTATTTTGAGCAAAGCTCACACACCCTGAAGGTAGATCCCACCCGATATAAGTTTTTTAAAAACGCGGTAAGCTTTATCATTTTTCTGATTGCCTTCACCATTATCTTTTACACCATACCCCAACTAAGAACACTGGGTGTTTCGCTATTTGCCGGTGCGGGCATCCTGGCCATCATCATTGGCTTTGCCTCGCAGGCGGCATTTGCCAACATCATTTCCGGAGTCTTTATTGTCAGCTCCAAACCTTTTCGTGTGGGGGATTATATTAAGATCAGCAACGAATTTTTTGGCACCGTGGAAGACATTACCCTGCGGCACACCGTGATCCGCAACAATGAAAACCGGAGAATAATCATCCCCAACTCATTGATAAACAGTGAAACCATTATTAACAGCAATATTGTAGATGAAACGACGTGCAGCCTGATTGAGCTGGGCATCAGTTACGATAGCGACATCGACAAAGCCATTGCGATCATCCAGGAAGAGACCAAAAAACACCCGCTTCTCCTGGATAACCGCACGGATGAAGACAAAGAGAAAGGAGTGCCCGAAGTCGTTGTGCGGGTTATGGGATTTGGCGAGTCTTCGGTGAATCTCCGGGCCTACGCATGGGCAGCCACCTCCTTTGATGGATTTGTCATGCGGACGGATCTCTTCAAAATCATCAAAAAGCGCTTCGATAAAGAAGGCATTGAAATCCCATACCCATATCGTACCATCGTAATAAAAAAACCATAAGCTTTGATATTATTAGCAACAGATCAATTGGGCTTGTTGTAAAACGTTAGTTGTCAGTTTAGTAATAATCCGAACCTTTATCGTACATTTCTACTTTTTGACCTTTCCAGCATACATTAAACACCTCGACACCATGAAAAACAAAAAAACCAACAACCTGCTCAGCATGGGTTTGCTGCTGACCTTATTATGTTTATCAGCAGAAACCACTCATGCAACAGAAACTGATCACACCCCGGAGGGAGTGATTGAAGTCCTGATTTCGGAATATGACGATAATACCTCTGCCGGAGGAGCCATTCTGGTCATGCGCGACAACGAAGTGATCTATTCGCGCGGATTCGGCATGGCCAACCTGGAATATAGCATGCCTTTCCAGGAGGACACCCCGACCAACATCGGCTCCACCTCCAAACAGTTTACCGCTTTTGCCATCCTCTTGCTTGAAGAGGAGGGTCAACTGTCCCTTGAGGATGATATCCGGAATTACATTCCTGAATTGCCGGTATTTGAAGATACCATCAGGCTCAGGCATTTGATTGCGCACACGAGTGGTTACCGGGAGTTTCTCAATACCCTCGCCATGGGGGGATGGCGCCTTGGCGACCATGTTGCCCGGGAGGAGGTGCTCACCGTGCTGCAGCGCCAGCCTGAACTGCAAAACAAACCCGGTGAAGTCTTTAATTACAACAACTCCGGTTATGCTCTGCTATCCATGGTCGTTGAACGTATCACAGAAACACCCTTTCCGGATTGGATGGAAACACATGTGTTCAAACCATTGGGAATGGAGCACACCCTGGTTATTGAGAACCCCGGTCAAATCATTCCGGAGCGGGCTTTCGGGTACCATAAGGGTGAAGAGGACCGGCTGATTGGTGTCCTGGACCTGCATGCATCCATGGGGGCCGGTGGTATCTACTCCACCGTGGCGGATTTATCCCGTTGGGCAGCCAACTTTTATGATCCGGTCATAGGAAATGAAGCGCTGATTGCACGCATGCAGGAGAATTTTGTGCTGAACAGCGGTACCAAAAGCATGTATGCATTTGGCTTGATGATCACCGAATTGCACGGTCAGCATGTTGTACACCATCCGGGCGGCGATATGGCCCATCGTTCCCATTTTATGCTATTTCCGGATATCCAGGGAATGGTAACCGTGCAAAGCAATTATGCCGGATTCTCTGGCCAGGTGGCACAAAAGGTGGCAGAGGCTTTCTTTCATGATGTAATGGATATCGAGGCACCTGCCATGGAGGAACAAGAGGAATATTATCTGTATGATTCCGAAAAATTTGATGAGATTGCCGGGAGATATGAACTGGAGGCCATGCCAGGCTTCGTTCTGGAGTTTTCCCGTGAAGCAGACACCCTGTATGCCCAGGCAACAGGTCAGCCACGGTTTGAGATATATGCCAGCTCTGACTCCACCTTTTACATGACCGTAGTCGATGCCAGTATGACCTTTCACCGTGACGAAGATGGTGAAATATATGCCATGACCCTGCACCAGAACGGCGATCACTTTGCCAAACGACACACCGAACCCCTGTGGAAACCTGGAGAAGAGGACCTTGCCATGTACACAGGCCGGTTTTTCAGCGAAGAACTGGAAGCGTTCTACACGATTGTGGCTGACGAGGAGGGTGAACTAACCATGCAACACCGCCGGCTGGATGACATTACCTTAAAAGCAGAGTCCAAAGACAACTATACCGGTAGCTTTCCCATCATGAGCCTTAAATTTGTGCGTGACAACAATGACGAGGTGACGGGATTTGATGCTTCCAGTGGGCGGGCCACAGGTATATTCTTTGAGAAATTATAATATGTACTACTTTTGTTAACAAACTTTTGTACGCGGCAATCCATGTTGCGAATCAACCGCGTTCCATTAATTTTTATGTTCGAACACACACTCATATGCAAGAAAATATAATTCGTGCTGCCATCGCCTACGACTTCGATGACACCCTTGCACCCGGAAACATGCAGGAACATTCCTTTATTCCCAAACTGGGTATTCCGAAAGAAGAATTCTGGGCTGACGCCAACCAAATGGGTTTTGATCACGACATGGACGGCATCCTGGCATACATGCAGTTTATGCTCGAAAAGTCCCGCGAAAAAGGTATCCCCATCAAGCGACAGGATTTTATAGACTACGGAAGGGGTATTCGTTTTTTCCCCGGTGTGGAACAATACTTTGATCGCATCACTGCCTATGCCCGGACACAAAACATTATTCTCGACCATCACATCATTTCCTCAGGCCTGAGGGAGTTTATATCCGGCACGGCCATTGCAGGCCATTTTCGCAATATTTTTGCATCAGGCTTTAAATACAATGATCAGGATGAGGCCGAATGGGCTGCATTGGCAGTCAATTATACGAACAAAACCCAATACCTTTTTCGTATCAACAAGGGCATTGATAACTCTTACGATAACAAGAGAGTAAATCAGCATATCCCTGAGCATGAGAGGCCTGTTGCTTTTGAGAGAATGATTTACATTGGGGATGGGGAGACGGATGTGCCCTCCATGAAAATGATGAACTACCAGGGGGGAGCCACGATTGCAGTATTTAACACAGAGGCTGAGCCACGGCCCGGAAAAATGTCGTCAAGAGAGATATGCAGGGAAATGATACAGCTTAACAGAGTTGACCATATTGTACCCGCAGATTATTCCGAAGGCAGCAAGCTTGATGAACTCATCAAACTGCACATTGACAAGATTCGTATAAATGAAAACCTGAAACACTATAAGGACGACCAGGACTGATATAATCCGAACAGAACGGATTGATCTGCCTTAATTTGTCCTGCATGGCGGGGTTTGTCAAAAGCGGTAGGTGATGCCTCCTCTTACAATCGGGTTTTCAACAGGACTGTCGCCCGGCTGTCATTAACTAACATGAATGTCATCATTACGAATAGTACGATAGCTGCTCTAAGCATAGATTTCGATTTTCTGTTCGTAAATAGTGCCTGATATTTTTATTTGGAGGGGTTTATCACCCGTCCGGAAAACAAAATATTTTGTGTAGTGTTGTCTTTCACAAAGAACAAAAAAGGCCTGTTTGCTCTGAATACCGGCGGCTCATCCGGATCGATGGATGTTTTTCTGATCACCACCACAGCTGTGGCTGCAGCTGCTTCGGTACCTTCCTCCGCCACTTCGATCATGGCTTGATGGATCACCTTATCGATCATGAGGTCTTTTTTTCCGGTCATCCCGGAGAAGTCAGCAAAGCGGTTAAACGCGTTTTCCATGCCCATGCCTGCCAGGATCTCTTCCAGATCAAGCTTGCTTTCGGCTTCAAATGAAGGAACAAACACCTCCAGTTCTTGTTCATCCATGTCGTTGATCATGGCATCAAATGTTTCAGCGTTTAAGTTGCGCTCCACTTCCTCCAGTGTTTTTCCGTGTGCGGGAAGCACGAAAAGCATGGAAAAGTCACCACCGTCATAAGGGATCTCCAGCAATTGCTTGTTGTCATCTTCCAGGTAAGGCAGGGTATCACTTCTCCGCATGTAATCCACCGATACCATTTCTTCATTCCGGAGGTAAAAAAGATCTTCTGTGGTAAGATCTTTGTCAAACTCCTTCATCCATGCACCCAGAAAGTGTACGGCATTTACAAGCACGAGCCTGGTATCATCAGTGAGTACATTGGGAGCAATCAAATCCTGAATCTTTTCCCGGGTTTCTTCATATACCCAATCATTAATGTCATGGGTTATCTGCTGATGATGTTCTTCGAAATCGACCTGAAATGTTTTGGAGCCATAATATTTCTCTACTATCTCAAAGAAACTATCCAAAAAATGATAATCTTCCTGGGCCCACAAGGAGTTGGCAATGTTCAGATCGATATTATTTCCGGCCTGTTCTTTTAGTGCCTGCAGATATTTTCCGTATTCCTCATGAAACCGGTCCTGATCCCGGTCAAAATGCATCACGTCGGCCATTTGTTCCATGGTAGTTTCACGTGCGCCAACGTAAGTCATCGCCAAAGCAGTTGAGATACTGAAGGGTGAAAACACAAAGTTTTCATCATCCACGGGAATCTGACGCATCAGATCAAAGGCAAACTGGTTGTTTTGCATAGGAATATCTGTTTTTTCTGAACTTTCTTCTGGTATTTCCTCTTGTTTTTCAGTTTCCGGTTCATGCGCCCGGTGAGTGCAACCTCCGATTATAAGCAGGAAAAAGAAAAAAATGGCGGCTTTCATCATTTTATTATGGTTTTTAGGGTTATGCTCTATAGCAAACTTACAATTATTTTGCCAGAAATGAAACCTTGCATTATATGTTTCCTTTTGTTTCCTTTTGTTTTCTTAAATTTGTGAAGAAATGCAAAAGTTGTATGTTTAATGCTTATTCTCTTATTCAATAATATAATTTCAAAAGCAGTATTCTCATGAGTGATAAAGCCGAAAGTGTTAAGTGTTTAATTCTGGGAAGCGGACCGGCAGGATATACCGCAGCCATTTATGCTGCAAGAGCTGATTTAAAACCGGTTATGTATCAGGGTTTACAGCCTGGGGGGCAATTAACAATTACCACCGATGTTGAAAACTATCCAGGTTACCCGGATGGGGTGAAAGGGCCGGAGATGATGGTTGACTTTCAAAAGCAGGCAGAGCGCTTTGGTACCGATGTGAGGTTTGGTTTGGCCACCGCAGTTGACTTATCAAAAAGGCCGTTTAAAGTCACCATTGATGAGAAGCATGAGATAATTGCTGAAACGTTGATCATATCTACCGGAGCTTCAGCAAAATGGCTGGGCCTCGAATCCGAACAGAAATTCAATGGATTTGGCGTGTCAGCTTGCGCTACCTGCGACGGTTTCTTTTATCGTGGCCAGAGGGTGGCAGTCGCGGGCGGAGGTGATACAGCGTGTGAAGAAGCTTCTTACCTTTCCAAGCTTTGTAAAAAAGTGTATCTCATACACCGCCGTGATGAGCTTCGCGCCTCCAAAGCCATGCAGCATCGCGTAATGAAGGCTGAAAACATTGAGATTATCTGGAATCACATACCGAAGGAGATCGTAGGAGACAAAACGGTTAATGGTGTAATCTTAGAAGACGTGAATTCAGGCAAGATAAAGAGATTGGAGGTGGAAGGATTTTTTGTAGCCATAGGTCATAAACCAAACAGCGATATATTCAAAGGTCAGCTCGACATGGATGAGACCGGATACCTGCAAACCAAGCCGGATTCAACACAAACTTCAGTGGAAGGGGTATTTGCCGCCGGGGATGTTCAGGATAAAGTGTTTCGTCAGGCTGTTACGGCTGCCGGTACAGGATGCATGGCTGCCATAGAGGCCGAAAGATTCCTTGCAGATAAGGAATAGCGTTGATTGCCATCCATGTTATAGCTGGTGTTGGATATAAATTTATCAACAACAAACGCCATTTAACATAATGGAGGTATATGCCTTTTTTACAGCTTTTGCGGGCATAATCTACTTTTTCATCGCCTTGCGCTTCTTTTCGCTGAAAAGGGAAGCGACATTAAAATACCTTTTCACAGGAATTAATCTTTTGCTTTGTATCTTGTCTTTTCTGGTGTACTTTGCTATTTATGCAAAAGATCAGGAAACAAAACAGTTGCTATACCGCCTTGCCACAACAGGGTGGATAACCCTTCCGCTATTGTTGGCCGGGCTTATAATCCCGTTTTCACAGCAATATACTGCACGCTTTAGCAGGATTATTCTTTATATTCTTTTACCCTTGGCTGTTGCGCTTATCGTTCGCTTTCACTGGGCGCCTTCCTATATTTTTAATCTATACCAAAATCCACGTGGAATTCTGGTCTACACGTTGAACACGAATAGTTTTTGGCCATATCTGGCAGGATTTTACTATGCATTAGCCGGCACTATTACCCTTTCTTTTTTATTACGTCTCAAAAAAGGGATCTATCCCTATGCAAGCAGAAGGCATAAGTGGCAGTTCATGCTTCTTGTCCTGCCTCTATTTTTCTTTTATCTGGTTATAATCGCTACTGAAA
>SLEW01000216.1 GCA_007124575.1 Bacteroidales bacterium
AAATGACCAGGAGGTATCTGTTATCACTGTAAGGGACAAACAAAACCCCGGTCTTGTCTTCCGCGACTATAGTAAAGTAGCTATAAGCAAGAATCTTGGGACAGCGAGAATCGGTATTGTCACGGATGACATTCAAAAAAGCGTCCGGGCAACCATGCATTCACTCTGGTACATGATTGCTGTCTTTTTATTTGTTGGGCTCATCTCCGCCTTTTTCTTCTCATACATCATTGCACGACCATTGGAAGTGCTCAGTGGACACTCCAGGGACATTGATTTAGAAAATATCAGGGAAGGTCTGAAAGCTATCTGCAAGAGCAAAGGCAAACCGTATTACCGGATCAGAAGAATGTTTGGTTTGAAAGATGAGATTGATGTGTTGTATGAGAATTATGTGAACATGTTGAACAGGCTGGCGGAAGCCTATAGCAACATGCACCGGCTGCAGCAGTCTTTGCTGCAATCAGAAAAACTTGCTTCCATTGGCACATTAACCGCGGGTGTAGCCCATGAGATCAACAATCCCCTTGCTGGTCTTTCCATTGGATTAAAGCGCATCAGGAAAAACCCAGGCAATCTTGAGCAAACGGAAAACTACATTTCATTGATGGAGGAGAGTCTTTCAAAAATGCAGCGTGTCATAAAGGATTTGCTTGCATTTAGCAGGAAAGATGATCTTTTATTTGAAAACAGGGAAGTGAAAGAACTTTTGGAAAAGAGTGTCCAGCTGGCTCAATATCGAATCAAGAAACACGACATCGTCATCAGGCTGGATGACAAGCTTGATGGGGTTTATCTTCGTATTGCGCCTAATCGTATGGAACAAGTTTTTCTCAATATCATTATCAACGCGATTGATGCCATCTCTGAAAGCATACAGCAGGGGAAGCGTTCAAAAGGAATGATTTCCATATTTGCCACGATTGATGACAAGAGGGTTTGCTTTGTTTTTGAGGATAATGGCTTAGGAATGGAAGCCGGGGAGATACGAAAAATCTTTGATCCTTTTTACACCACAAAGGATGTAGGGCAAGGCACCGGACTTGGTTTGTCTGTGGCTTATCAGATTGTGAAGGACCACAGCGGTGAAATTTTTGCAGAAAGCGAGCCGGGCAAGGGCAGTCGCTTTTATGTTTGTTTACCAAATACCACGGCATGATGCATATACTTGTAATTGATGATGAACGACTGGTACGTGTAACCACCGCTGATGATCTTCGGGACGCCGGTCATCGTGTCCAGGAGTTTTCATCTGCTAAAGCTGCTTTGCAATATCTTCGGGAGTATCACGAAGATGTGGATGTGGTGCTTACCGACCTGAAAATGCCGGAGATGGATGGGCTGGAGCTGACCAAAAAGATCAAAACAGATTATCCGGAAATTGTGGTGCTGCTGATGACGGCCTATGCCACAGTGGATACAGCTGTTGAAGCCATGAAAATTGGTGCATACGATTATATTCCCAAGCCTTTTCAGATGGATGAGCTTTTTATCGCCCTGGAAAGGATTGCCGAGCTGAAATCAGTGAAGAACGAGAATAAGCAGTTGCGCAAACAAGTCAGCCGGGAGTTTGACATGTCTTCTTTTGTGGGAAACAGCGAAGAAACAAAGCAGATCTTTGCACACGTCGAAATGATTGCGGATAAAACCACCACCGTATTGATTACCGGCGAAACAGGCACCGGAAAGGAGATGCTGACCAATGTCATTCATTACAATAGCAACCGGAAAAAAGAGCCGTTTATAAAAGTGAGTTGTGCCGTTTTAGCCAGAGAGGTATTTGAAAGTGAGCTTTTCGGACATGCAAAGGGTGCTTTTACAGGAGCAGACAGCCTGAAAAAGGGGCGTTTTGAGTTGGCGGATAAAGGCACGCTTTACCTGGACGACATTGACGATATTCCGCTTGACCTGCAAGTTAAGTTGCTCAGGGTCCTGGAGGAAGGTGAAATTGAAAGGGTGGGCGGCACCGATACTATCAAGGTGGATGTCAGGGTGATTGCTTCCACAAAAAAAGACCTGCAACAGCTTGTTAAGGAGGGAAAATTCCGGGAGGACCTTTTTTACAGACTCAATGTTTTTCCAATAAGAATCCCTCCGCTAAAGGAAAGGGTATCGGATATACCCCTTTTGGCCAGGCATTTTGTCCGGCGGTTTGCCGATCATCAACGAGTAGCGATCGATGATGAAGTGCTGGAGATCATGAAGAATTATGTATTTCCAGGTAATGTGCGGGAGCTGAAAAACCTTATGGAACGTCTGGTTATTTTATCCGGGGGCAAACACATTACAAAAAATATGTTACCGATGGAAGTGCGCTTCCCGGATAAACCTCACACATGTTTTTATTTCGAAAATAAACCCCTGCCTGAGATTATCAGGGAGGTAGAAGAGAATGCCATTCGGGATGCACTCATGCGAAGTGGCGGAAACAAATCAAAAGCAGCCAAATTGTTGGAAGTTCCGGCTTCTACTCTGAAATCGAGAATTGAAAAGTTGGATTTAAAACTATGACTTGACGATATTTCGTCAATATTTGCAAGATCTCGTCGATATTGACATCGCATGTACCAGGCCCTGTATTTAACTGCAGGGCCTTTTTTGTTTGATAATGAGGGGGTTATATGCCCCGGCAGTTCCTTCAAACTATTCATGGCAAACGCTTTGCACATAGAAATGGTAAATCTTATTCAATAATCAGATGTTCAATTTAAAATAGGGCTAACAATGATTCAGGCAAGAGTAATTATCGCGCTACTTACCACTTTAATTTTTATCCAGGGTTATACCCAGGAGACCTATGTGGTGGATTCGCATGAGATCGTCATCTATGGCAACTCCAATATTCAGTCCTGGTCTGCTGATGTGGAAGATTTTAGTGGGACATTTATCCTGCACATAGAAGAAGGTAAAATCACCGACATTGAAAATGTGGATATACGCATGGAAGGTGAATCTATTCAGGGTTCCGAAGGGCGTAGAATGAATAACAAAATTTATGAAACTTTGGATACAGACAATCACCCGGAGATTAGCTTTTTGTTGAGGGATGTATTGTCATTGGCGGAAAACCCTGGCACAGCCATTGTTTCTGCCCGTGGTGTCATCACTGTAGCCGGAGTTTCCCGGGTCGTGGAAATGAATACCACAGGGCAACTGCTATCCAACGGCCGGGTTGTATTTGAAGGCAAGCAAGACCTGAAAATGTCCGATTTTCGTATGGACCCTCCAAGAGCGATGTTTGGTGCCCTCAGAACGCGGGATGAGGTTGAGGTAGAGTACCGGGTAGTCCTCAGGCCCGAATAAAAAGGCAAATATTAGATCAGCGACCTTTGAACTGTCGAATTAGTATCAACCCGAAAATCAAAACCCCATGCCACGTATTTTCCTCATTTTGCTGATCTTCCTGCCCCTGACTTCATTCGCTGCAAATAGTTCATTTTATGTTTACACTGTTGCACAGGATAGCTGGATATCCATTGAAGGAACTACCAATGTTAACACATTTCGTTGTGAGTCCCCTGACCAGGTAACCAGTGGCCTGCTTTTAGCCGATTATGATCTGGAGAAAGAAGCCGTATACTTTTCAGATGCATCGCTGGTACTTCCTGTTTCCTCATTTGATTGTGGAAACAGGCGGATGAACCGCGATTTTACAGAAGCCATGGGAGGTGAGACACATCCGGATATAGAAATAAAGTTGCTGGAAACAATGGT
>SLEW01000027.1 GCA_007124575.1 Bacteroidales bacterium
ATCTCGATATCCAATTCGGTCATGGGATCGTCTGTGGAAAGCCCGGTGGCTGAAAACTCAAAAGCACCGATCACGTTATTGTCGTCGGATTGCTCCAGGTTCAGCGTGCCCTCGTCGGAATAGTAAATGTACATCGGGGCTTCATTGTAATGCATGTTACCCCAGGCCAGGAATTCGTTTTCCGGCAAATCCACCTGGTCGGCATCCATGTCTATGTTGGCAATGGGGAAGCTGCCGGCGCCGGGCTGAAGCCCTTTTTTGGCAAAGGAGATACTTGTGCCGTCCATTTCCTGACTATGCAGGTAGATCACAAACACATCTTCGCCTGTGTCAGGATCTGTGGTTTCAGAAAAAAAAGCAGTACCTTCAATTTCTGCCTCTATATCACCTGAATAGGTGATTGTGAAACTTGCAGGATCCTGGTCCGGGTCGGGGTCTGGTACATCGTTGTCGTCATCACTGCAAGCACTTAAAGCCAGCAGCATCAAAAACGAAAGCAAATAGCTCAATTTACGGGTGGTCATGGTGTGTCTTTTTTTGGTTCCTGAATCGATGGTTTGTTTTTACCAAATTTGGTACTTAAAATGCTAATATATAAAATATTAAGTCAAAATACAAGTATTGGCGGCAAATAATAAGCCCCCGGGGTTGTACCACAGGGGCTTATTCCTTATTGTCGGGGCGCCGTAAACGCCAGCTTGCTTTTTCTGCGACTATCCATCAGAAATCAGGATCTCCCGGATCTGCGTAAGCTGCATCAAAGGTACCGGATATCTCTATGTGCAGTTCATTGGCTTCTTCCATCACATTGTACCCCTTTGCGTGATAAGAAAAGCTGCCTGATACGCGATCACTGCCAGACTCTTCAAAGGTGATGCTGCCTTCTTCTGCTTCAAAGAAATAAATCGTGGGCATGTCGTTTTCCTCAAAAGTCACGTTGAACCTCGACACGAATGCATCTTCAAGGAATCCCCCGGCCTCCATTTCATCGTGATACACAATGGGGTAAGTGTCGGTTCCCGGCTGGCTGCCACCTTTGATAAACATCAGGTTCATGTCGGCTGCGTCATCCTTGGGCATCATGTTCAGCAGGAAAATGTCCTCTTCAAACTCCGGGTCATAATATGCGGCAAAAAACACCTCGCCTTCTGCGTCGAATTCTACATCACCAGTCACGGTAAACGAATAGCTTGCAGCTCCCGGATCAGGCATGCCGTTGTCATCGTTGTCGTCATCACAGGCAGTGAATGCAGAGAGGAATAAGAATGCCATCAAACCAATCATTTTGCTTTGTTTAATCATGTCTCGTTTTTTTTAGATTATTAAACTACATGGTGTGTGACAATTGCCCGCCGGATATTGTTCATAAATGAAATACAATTAATTTTGATGAATGGTTTGATTCGGCATCCGTTTGGACGGGGTGTTCAGTTATGAACAAACCCTGTGCGGTAGTGAACAAATTGCCGGCAGCAGCGGGCTGTGTTCCCCCTTTTTTTTTCTTGCAAGGTGTTGATCAGCTAAAATTTATTATGTTTGGCATACAATGTGGACGATTGGTTCACTCAATCCTGAAAAATGAGTTGTTTATGAAAGACTTTAGTGCTTCAATTGTTATGCCTGCCGGTATTTTATCCGGGATGTTTCTGTTGTTATTCCTGGTATCTTGTGAAAAAGATGATCCCGACCTGCCTGCGGTCACAACCCTTGACGTTGAGAATGTCTCTCACGACAGGGCAGTAGCCGGCGGGGATGTGACCAGTGATGGCGGCGGCACCATAAGCCAGCGCGGAGTGGTGTATGGCTTGGATACATTGCCTGACGCAGAATCGCATTTGGGTAAGACAGATGACGGAGGTGGCGTAGGCACCTACACTACGACCCTTACCGGCCTTGAGGCTGAAACCACATATTATGTGCGGGCTTATGCCAGAAACAGTGCGGGTACGGTTTACGGTGAGAGCCAGGCATTCACAACATCTCTTGATCCGGAGACCGTAAGACTGCAGGGTCATATATATTACTCGAATACCACTATCCCTGTCCGGGATGTGCAGGTTACCTTTGGTGACCATAGCACCAGTACCGACATGGAAGGATTCTATAGGCTTGATGACCTGGAGACCGGAACCGGACTGCTCCGCGCGGTTAAAGATGGTTATGACCTGCATGAGCAGGAGTTGGACCTGAATTATGGCATCAATGTGCACCATGTCGACATGTACTCCGAGCAATACACCCATCGTGTGTATGGAAAGATCACGAGCGTACCCTGGGAAGAAGCCATGTACTATGTGGCCGTGGCGCTGATGAATCCGGATGGCAGCCTCAGCGACATCCGTGCTTTTTCTGACCAGGAAGGGAATTATGAGATGGAAAACGTGCCCCGCGGGGATATGATGATCCAGTTCACCCGGGGCGATTACGAGGAACGCCACGACCTTGTTCACGTGTTGGATGGCGATGTGCAGCATGACACCCAATTGTATTTTAAGCGCCCCATTGTGCATGTCAACGAGGAGTTTGATGATGTATACGCTGCGATTGCCTTTGGCGGCGGTGAGGTCGAGTATGAGGGTGCCCAGCCTGTTTTTGCCAGGGGGCTTGTATGGTGCCATGATACAATACCATCTGTGCCATTTAATCACCACACTACAGATGGTGGCGGGGAAGGTGCTTTTGACAGTTTTCTTACATCTCTTATGCCTGCAACCACGAACAAAGTCCGGGCATACGCTACCAACGCTTATGGTACTTCTTACAGCGAGGTGGCTTATCTTGACACAGAGCGGGATAAGGGCAGGCCCTGTCCTGACATGGAAACCTTTACTGATCCACGTGATAATCATACTTATCACACCGTGCAGGTTGGCAACCAGTGCTGGCTTGTGGAAAATATGCGATACCTGCCTGAGGTACACAGACCGGTTGATCAGTCAGTTGCAGAAGCAAAATATTATGTTTACGGGTATGATGGTGAGGATCTGGACGAGGCTACGAGCACTGAAAACTATCAAAACTACGGTTCACTTTACAACTGGGAGGCTGCCCAGGATGCCTGCCCGCCAGGTTGGAAGCTTCCCGGCAACGGCGATTGGGGAATTCTTGCATCCTATGTCGAAGCCTCATACGGCGAATTTACCTTCACCAATGTAGCCATACCCCTGAAATCCTGCTATCAGGTTAACTCTCCGCTTGGTGGTGATTGTGATACGGAGACCCATCCAAGGTGGAATGAGCATGAACACTTTTATGGCACCAATGAGTTTGGGTTTGAATCCTTTCCCGGCGGACGAAAACATTCAGGTGGCTATTTCACTCATATCGGGTCAGGGGGATACTGGTGGACATCCACCGGCTCAGGGTCTGAGGCATTCCGCAGGCAAATGCACAATCATCATCATTACCTGCCATCTGCCGCCTATGATAAGTCGGACGCTTACAGTGTAAGATGCATAAGAGAATAGCGGATGCCTTTTTACTTTGTGCTTAAGCTTGGAGTGACTTCAAGCAACTTTTTTGTAACAAAAAACAAAAAAAGCCCCTGACATGCAGGGGCTTTTTGCTGGTTGACCGACCAGGATTCGAACCTGGACAGACAGCTCCAAAAACTGTAGTGCTACCGTTACACCATCGGTCAATCCGTTTCGGGTGCAAATTTAGAAATTTTTTTTCGAATA
>SLEW01000017.1 GCA_007124575.1 Bacteroidales bacterium
TCCGCAAACTTTTTTACCCACCTTACTGTGTATTTATCCTGATGCAATCCTATGAAAGGTTCTTTCATGATGCGGGCCGTTTCTGCATCCACGGCATCCATCAGTCTTACACGCAAAAGCCTTTTTTCATAGGCTTCACTGCGCCGGGCTACCTCAAAAATGTCCGATCGGGTCATGTCATGCACGGTGGTAATCCCTGCTTTCAGTAAGGCATCACTTCCCAGACGAAGTGCTTCAAGTTCTTCTTCGTCTGAAAGCTCCGGCTCGGGCGGGATATGTTTGGTAACCATTGCGCCAGCCGCCGATACGAGAACACCCGACGGCTCTCCACGTTCATCTTTCACAATGGTGCCCGCATCAGGGTCAGGTGTGTCAGATGTGATCCCGGCTTCTCTGAGTGCCATAGAGTTTACAAAATGTGCATGGCCGCAATAGCGACGAAGTACAACCGGATTATCAGGACTTACAACATCCAGGATGCTCCGGTGTGGTGTTTCCTCCCAGATAGCGTCATTGTAACCCCTGGCAATGATCCATTCGCCATCCTCAGCCTCTTTCACAGCTTCCGCAATTTTGGCGGTAAGCTCATCCAGCGGAAGCCAGTAAATGTCCAGCGGTGCCAATAAAATGTTTCTGCCCACACCCTCAAAATGCATATGACTTTCGGTTAATCCGGGTATGACAGTCTGGCCTTCCAGATCAACGATTTCCGTGCGTGAACCTGCATGCTCCATGGCACCATCTTCATCCCCTGCATAAAGGAAAGCGTCACCTTTTATGGCTATGCTGCTAACCCTTGGGTTGTCATGATCCAGCGTGTATATGTTGCCGTTGGTAAAAATAATATCTGCCCGCTCATTGCTGCAGGAAGACAGTCCGGCAGCAAACAGGGTGGTTATAAAAAGCAAAAGTAAGGTCCGTGATTTCATGGCCAGTTTATGGATTAGGTTCAGTAATTGTTTCTGCAATAATAAACAAAAATCATGAGTTCGTGAAAGGGGAGAGGATGGATAGGCTGGAGGGAGCAAGAAGTAAGAAGGCAGTAAGAAGTAAGAAGAAGGCAGTAAGAAAGCAGGCAATAAGAAGTGAGAAGTAAGAAGTTTTGGGATCTATTTGTTGGTGTGCTGGAGTTTTCATAGATTTATAAAAAACTTATGCCATGCCAAACATGCGAATTATTTCTGCAGTTATCCTGCTAATATGTGTTGCCACTGCTTGTGCGGAGCGGGACAAGCCCGCAGTTGATTTCCCGCAAATAAAAGATCGGGGTGAGCTGGTAGCGATCACAAGCTACAGTCCGTTCAGTTATTTTGTCTACCGCGGCCAGGTGATGGGATATGAATATGAGCTTTTGCAGCTTTTTGAGGATTATCTGGGCTTGCCGGTACGTATTAAGCTTGCCGCGGATTTTGATGAGATGATCGACATGCTTGAAAAAGGCGAGGGAGATCTTATTGCTTATGGCCTTACCGTAACGTCGGCACGTCGCGAAAGATTGGCATTCACAGAGCCATTCAACATGACACGGCAGGTGCTGGTGCAGAGGAAGCCTGACAACTGGCGACAGATGATGTTGCATCAGATTGAACAACAGCTGATACGCAATCCTGTGGAGCTGGCCGGTGAAACTATCTCTGTAAGGCGGGGTTCTGCATACGTGGAAAGGCTGCACAACCTGTCACGCGAAATTGGTGCAGAGATCCATATCCGGGAGGCTCCTGAAGGGATGATCACCGAAGATCTTATTCATCAGGTGGCAAATTACGAGATTGATTATACGGTAGCAGATGAGAACATTGCAGGGATCAGTGCGGCCTACTATCAGGACCTGGATGTTTCGACAGCTGTTAGCCTGCCCCAGCAAACTGCCTGGGCAGTGAGGCCTGGTTCCGGGATGCTTCTTGATACCCTGAACACCTGGCTTTTTGAGATGCAAAACCACGCAGATTACTATGTGATCTATAACAAGTATTATGAAAACCGCCGTGCTTTTCGTTCAAGATATAGCAGCGAGTTTTTTCCCATTGGTGGTGGCCAGATATCCCGATACGACAGCCTGCTGCAGGAGGAAGCCCCTAAGATAGGCTGGGATTGGCGTCTGCTGGCCGCCCTCATGTTCAGAGAAAGCCGTTTCGATCCATCAGCCCGCTCCTGGGCAGGTGCCGTGGGCCTCATGCAGCTTATGCCACGTACAGCTGAGGAATTCGGAGCCGGGGATCCTTATGACCCTGAGCAGAATATAGCTGCAGGTGTGCGATTTATCGAATGGCTGGAAAATTACTGGAAGCCACATATTGAAAATGAGCAGGAACGAAGAAACTTTGTGATGGCATCATATAACGTAGGTCATGGACACGTTCAGGATGCCCGGAGGCTGGCCGAAGCCCACGGCGAAGACCCCGATCGCTGGCATGGCCATGTGGAAGAATACATGCTGAAAAAATCCAATCCCGAATACTACAACAGGGAAGAAGTGCGGTTTGGATATGCCGCTGGTATAGAACCCGTCACCTATGTCAAAACCATTAAAAGCCTGTTTGAACATTATCAGCTGTTCTTTGACTAAAAGAACAATCCGGATATGATTTTTTGGTTTATCTTTGGCTTTTATGAGCCCCTCGGATAAGGAAATCATAAGATTA
This sequence comes from Bacteroidales bacterium, assembly GCA_007124575.1. Taxonomy (GTDB): domain Bacteria; phylum Bacteroidota; class Bacteroidia; order Bacteroidales; family UBA7960; genus PUPG01. The sequence goes on from SLEW01000017.1 coordinate 2,643, forward strand.
TTCCGGAACAATGATCAAAAGGGCTTAAAGGCTGCTTTTGACAAATATTACCTCGCCTTGTGTATGTATGGCCAGCAGCTAACCGGCAGCTTACCCATAGCCGAGGATGTTGTGCAGGATATCTTCATCAGGTGCTGGCAGGATCAGACCATCCTGTCTGTTAAAACGAGTGTTCGTTCCTACCTCTATACCTGCGTGCGCAATGCCTGTATCAACCACCTGAAAAGCAATCCTGAGAAATACCATGTAAACATTGAGCAGCTTGAAATACCTGCTAAGGATAATCTTACCGGGCAAGAGCAATTGCCATCCGACAAAGAGCTGGAAGCACTGCAGGAAGCTATCAACAAACTACCTGAAAAAGGGAAAAAGGTATTCACGCTGGTCATTCTGGATGGCCATTCCTACAAAGATGCAGCCTTGCAATTAAACCTATCGGTAAACACCATTAAAACTCACCTTTGCCGCGCCATGCAAAAACTCAGAAACGAACTGAAAGGCTAAAAACCGTATTTGAATGGTGGCGTTTTGCTTTCCCTGAGATATTTATTTCAGGTTTATGTCACCCGTTTATCTTTTTTTCTTGTCATGATTATGTATGAATGCACGAAATTATTTACCGGAGGATATTATCAAGCTGATAATAAGCCGGGAAACAGGACAGGCTTCCAGCCAGGAGGAGGCTGCTATCAAGGAATATCTGGAACAACATCCTGACAGCGAAGAAGAAATTCAGGAGTACGTTGATATCATACGCAGGGCCGGGACCTTCAGGAGCCTGAAGCAGATCAACATCCAGGAATCATGGGCCAGAGTAGAAGAAAAAACCAGGCCTGTTTCTCACAAACGCCTTACTGTTTACCGTTGGCTTAAATATGCAGCGGTTATGGTTCCGTTTGTGATAGGCCTTGGACTTATTTATCTCCATCTTTCCCATGAGAGAGTAAAAGAAGCAGCACATCATGCTGAGCTGATGTCAGCGGAGCGCAAACCCAGCGCCACGCTTGTACTTTCTTCCGGAGA
>SLEW01000039.1 GCA_007124575.1 Bacteroidales bacterium
CGTCAGGATGGCAGGTTTAACCTGCGTAACCTTCGTGTAGGCGGTCCTTACACCATCCGGGTCAGCTTTATCGGCTACCGGGCAGCTGAGGAGACAGACATTAACCTGGAGCTCGGTCAGGAATATACCATTAACTTTGAGCTGGTCGATGAGGCTGTGGAGCTCGGTGAGGTGGCCGTATATGCCCAGCGTGACGCACTGATCTCCGGCGATCGTACCGGTGCACGTTCACGTGTCAGCCGTGAGCAGCTGGATGCACTCCCGTCGATCAACAGGAGCATTCAGGACTTTACCCGCCTGAGTCCGCAGGTGAGTGGTAACAACATTGCCGGTCGCAGCGGGCGCCGTAATGCCATCCATATTGACGGTGTGACCTTTGACGACCGTTTCGGACTGGGTTCTGATGCGATACCAACCATTGGCAACCCGATTTCACTGGACGCCATAGAAGAGTTTCAAATATCGATCTCTCCTTTTGATGTACGTGAAGGTAACTTTACCGGCGGTGCCATCAATGCGGTGACCCGTAGTGGTACAAATGATTTTGAAGGATCTGCCTATTTCTTCGGCCGTAACCAGGACCTGGTGAGCGGCGACCTGATGGGTGAAGAACGTCCTATCGACGACTTCGATGAGTACCAGACCGGTTTGCGCCTGGGTGGCCCCATCATTGAAAACGAATTATTCTTCTTCGTAAATGCCGAGATCAAACGTGAGAACAGCCCTATCTTTGACTATGAAGGCTCCCAGTTCAGAGGTGAAAGGGAAGAACTGGATGAGATCATTGGCATCGCAAGAGATGTTTGGGGATATGATCCCGGTGATTATAGCAGGATGAGCCAGCGAACAGATGACTGGAAGATCTTTACTAAATTGGATTGGAACATCTCTAACATCCACCGACTCACCTACCAGCAGAACCTCGTTAATGGTTATGATGACCGTGGCATTTCCAGGGGGTTTAATGCCTTTTCACTGTCCAATCGCCAGTACCGCCAGCGGGGTAACCAAAGCAACTTCTCTTTACAGCTCCACAGTGCCTGGTCTGAAAACCTGATCACCGAAGCAAAGGTTGCATATACGCGCCTGCGCCAGGAAGCTGACTTTGGCGATGATCCATTCCCTTCAGTCAGAGTGGAAACACCAGGTGGTTATAATGTAGACTTTGGTGTAGAACGTTTCCGTCATGCCAACCAGCTCGATCAGGATTATTTTGAGTTCACAGCCAACATGACTTATTTTACCGGTGATCACACGTTGACCTTTGGTACCAACAACTATCTGAATTCCTTCAGAAACCTTTTCATCCAGGATGCACTGGGCACCTATACTTTCTCCAATATGTATGATGCTGATGGTGAGCTTATTCAGAGTGGCATTGACCGTTTTGCCCTGGGTGCACCCAACAGGTATCAATACAGCTATTCTACGGATGTAGATGCCTATGGCCGTTTGCCCGAAGCAAATTGGGGCTACAACACCTTTGCCCTGTATGCGCAGGATGAATGGCGTGTGACGCAGGACTTTAAACTGACACTGGGTCTCCGTGCCGACCTTACTGTTTTCACCGACGATCCTCCCAGTAACCCTACTTTCGCGCAGGACTTTTCCGGGTATGATACGGGCGAAGTGCCGGATCCCACCCTTCAGCTTAACCCCCGCTTAGGGTTCAACTGGAATGATGGAGAAACACAGGTGCGTGGTGGTATTGGCCTCTTCTCAGGTGGCGAGCCCGGTGTGTGGCTTTCCAACCAGTATTCCAATACAGGTGTAGATGTGGCGCGTCTGGATGAAAGAGCCAACTTTGATGAGGGGTTCTTTAGACCTGATACCGACAATCAGCCAACGCCCGGGGATGCTGAAGGCCTGACTCCCATCGAAACCGCTGAGGTAAACATAACGGATCCTGACTTTAAGATCAACCAGATCTTCAGGGCCAACCTGGGCCTTGAGCAACGCCTGCCCTGGGACCTTGTAGGTACAGTGGAGTTAATTTACAGCAACAACCTTCATGATATCGATTATCAGAACCTTAATATCGGAGAGGCAAACCCCAACGTATCTATTACAGATGGACGTCCATTCTTCGGAGATGTGGAAATTGATGAAGATGGCAATGCCCACTTTAGCGAAACACGCGTAAGCGAAAACTTTACAAACGTGCTTCTGCTTACCAATACTACTGAAGGTCATCAATACAGTGTTACAGGACAGCTTCGCAAAGAGTTTAACAGAGGCTGGTTTGCAGATCTTAGCTACACCTTTGCTGATGGCAAATCAGTAAACGACGGTACCAGCAGCCGTGCCATATCGAACTGGCAGTTTAACGAAGTACCCGGTGACCCCAACAACTCTCCGGCATACAGGTCAATCCACATCACCAGGCACCGTGTGCTTGGTGTAGCTTCCTATCAGCTGCAGTATGGCAGACAAGCCACCACCTTCTCTTTTATCTATGAAGGAAGATCCGGCCGTCCGCACCATTATATCTATTTTACCCCGTTCGCATTTGGATATAGTGCCAATGGCGACTTCCGCGGCTCAAATGACCTGGTATATGTGCCCAATTCGCCTGATGAGGTGAACCTGGTAAGCGACAACTGGGACGAACTCGATGCCTTCATTCGCGCTAACCCCGGCCTGAATGACTTCAGGGGGGAAATCACCGAGCGTGGCGCCGACATCTCTCCCTGGGTGCACCATATGGACTTCCGCGTATCACACCAGATCCTCACCACCGGAACCCAGTCACTGGAGATCACCTTCGATGTGCTTAATTTCAATAATATGATTGGTAACCTGGTAGGTCAGGACTGGGGCATTGAGCGTATTGCAAGCTTTGGCGCCGTATCTGAAATTACCTTCCTTGGTTATGATGCCACGGAACTGCCTGATGGCAGCATTGAGCTGAAGCCACGCATCAGCTTCGACCCCGACAGGGTACCCACAAACGAAGACCAGTTTAACGTGCAAAACCTTTCCTCCAGGTGGAGGGCACAAATCGGTCTGCGTTACTCCTTCTAATAAGCAACTGCTTTGTTTGAACATAAAGAGAGCCGCCGGCTGCCAGCCAGCGGCTCTCTTGCATTAAGTCCCTCAAGTCCTTCAAGTCTATTTCCTCAAAACCTACTCCTTCACCCTGATCTCATAATCCATATCAATCACCTGCTTATAGATATAGGAAACCCCGCAATACTTCTCCCGTGAGAGATTCACCGCCTTTTCCAGTTTGTCTTTAGGCAGGTCCTTGCCGGTGAATTCATAAATAACTTTCATTTTTTCGTAGTGCTTTGGTGGCTCCTCCGCGGCTTCAGCTTCGATATGGATATCAAAGCCGTCAATATCGACGCGCATTTTCTTTAACATGCCGATCACGTCCATGCCGGTGCAGCCGGCCAGGGCCGCCAGCATCAGTGGCTTCGGCCGGGGACCTGCATCCTTGCCTCCTGCTGCTTCAGGGGCATCCATGGTAAGGCTGTGACCGCTTACATCAGCCTCAAAAACCATGTCTTTTTTCCAGCTTGTGCTTACTTTGTGCTTCATATTTCAATGTTTTATGAGTTTAAGAATACCATCCTGGTTCAGGGGTAATACAAAATTAATGATAATCGCGGGATGTGGGTGGCGGGGGTTGAAGATTTGTTAATGTGC
>SLEW01000054.1 GCA_007124575.1 Bacteroidales bacterium
AAACGTTCAAACCAGGAGGGGATGTTTCCGGCTGCGATGCCGCTGATCTCTCCTTCCAGGTGTTTTCCTTTTTTTTCAAGCGCGGTGCTGCTTCCCAGCATCATGATCTCTTTCTGGAAAAACTCGGCAGGAAAATTAAAATTGGAAGTTGCCAGAATCTGGAGAATGCTGGTTTTGCGAATGGCTTCCAGCATGTCTTCGGTCACCGGGATCCTTTTGCTCTCCTTGCCGGTGGTGCCAGCACTTAAAGCATAATAATCGACCTTGCCCGGCCAGCTTACATCGGCCACGCCCTCTTCCATCTGTTTTTTCCACCATTGCTGATGCATAGCATCGTAATCGTGATAAGGAACAGCTTGCGCGAATGCTGAAGGCAGATCAGGCTCTTTCAACAGGTCACTGAATTTGTAATGTCTGCCAAATTCAGTGTCAGCAGCCTTCTCAACAAGCTGACGTAAAATATCTTTTTGCGACTCTATGGGGGATGCCTCGGGTATTACCAGGTCAGTAAGTTCAAGAGCAACCTTAATGATGTTTCCTAATACTGCCATGTCACTCCAGTTCAAATTTTTTCCGCTATTTTGTTTTCTTTGCAAAACTAAACACCTAATATAACTGCTTGGTTTGCTTTTTTATTTTTTTATGACATGAGATTTGTGATCATGGATTAACTTTTGTGCTGTTTTTCTTTTTTGTGGACAGCAAACCGCATGCCGCATGGATATCTTGTCCGCGCGATTTTCTGACAGTCGTGATCAATCCTTTTTCCTCAAGTGCCAGCTTAAACTTGTTCATCTCCTCTTCTGAGGGTGATTTCAGTTTACTGCCCGGGATGGGGTGAAATCGGATCAGGTTTATCCGGCAGCGCACTTTAAAGAGTAGTCTTGCCAGGGCTTTAACGTGTTCGACGCTGTGGTTCAAATCTTTAAATACAATATATTCTATTGATACCCTTCTTTGGTTTTCCAGTTCATGCCTTTTTATGGTTTGCATGATATCTTTTATGGGATGCGCTTTTTCCATGGGAACCAACCTGCGCCGCTCTTCTTCAAAGGGTGAATGAAGGCTAATGCCCAGATGACAGCGGCTTTTTTCCAGAAAATCTTTTAATGCCGGCAGTATGCCGATGGTAGATATCGTAATGCGTCGCGGACTCATCCCATAGCCATAATCCGAACAGAGAATATCCAGGCTTTTAAGGACGGCCTCCAGGTTATCCAGCGGTTCACCCATTCCCATGTAAACGATGTTGGTAATCATGTCGCGCTCCGGGATACTCCTCACCTGATTAATGATTTCACCCGGTGTTAACTGACCCTGGAAGCCTTGTCTGCCAGTCATGCAAAAAATGCATCCCATCCGGCACCCCTGCTGCGATGATATGCAAAGAGTATGTCTCTTGTCGTCAGGAATATAGACGGCTTCAACAAAACCACCTTTGACTGGAAAAATGTATTTTTTTGTTCCGTCAGTGGATAATTGCATGTCAGCAGGTTGCTGACAACCAATGGTATATTTTGCCGCCAGTTCAGCACGGACTTTCTTAGAAAGGTTGGTCATGGCATCAAAATCATATTCATGATGATGATACATCCACTCCGTTAGCTGCTTCGCCACAAAAGCCGGCCATCCATGTGCTTTTACAAGGCCTTGTATCTCGCTCAGGCTCATGCCGAAGAGATCCTTGCGTGTTTGTTCCCTGTTTTCTATGCCGGCTTGTTCAGCTGAAGCTTGGTTTTTGTCTTTCATAACATACAAAAGTAGCTAATTTCTGTTCATATGGTCTACTGCGTTATGCATCTCTATGATTTTTTAACTTTGTGAGATGATAACTCATTTACGCGAAAATGACAATGCCCTTCAAAAAACTTTGCATTTACAGTAAAAAAGCTTCGCTATTTGCTGCTTTCACCCTGGCTGGTATATGTATTCAATCCCAGGCAACTGCCAGTGAGGGAAAAAAGGATTTCAGCGGGTCACCATCTTTCTCGGAGCCATTGCCTGAGACGTCCAAAATCATCGAGTTCTCTTTACAAAGGGGACGTGACGGCCATCTCAGGCCTACTTATATTGCCGACCTTCCGGACCGCCCGGCGTATTTTAAAATTGAACAGGGAGCTACTTTCGGGCGCATGCTTGATCAGCGTATGTCAAACCTGCATTACAGCGGACCTGGTGGTATGCTGGCTTTCAGCAGGCATGTGCATTCAGCTGACCGTATTTCCGAAATAGGTTTTGCCAGGGGATCATTTCATTATGTTAAACCCGGACATGCCGGTACCCATGCATATAACCCAAGCCTGGGATTCAGGTACATGCAGCTGAGAAAGCTTCGTGTAGATGCCCGGCCGGATTTTTTTCTGGGTGTTAAAGCCGACCTTTTTGGCAACATGAGAATTGCCCCTTCCCTTGGAAACTCTTTCCTGTTTACCGATATTGTCTTTGCCATGCAGCCGAAGGCCAGGGTAGAACATGCCACATACTTTTTCAACCGTGACTGGCAATTTGACTACTCTCTTTCCTTTGCTCTTTTTGGTTATGGGATGAGGATACCGGAATACGGACCCACGTTCCAGGTTACAGAAGACGGCGGAGCAGCCATCACACACACCGAATCGGGCGGCCTTCACCCCGGGAATTATGGACACATTACCACCGGTATATTTCTCCGCGAACCCATTGGAGGTGACCATAACCCAAATTGGTTACGTCTTGGTTATGTATGGGATTATTTTCGCATAAGCGGCAACCATGATCTGAATACATACCATGCCAGCCATCAGCTTGTACTTGAGCTCTATTTCATGATAAACTGATTTTAATTCATTGCGATATGATAAAAAAGACTTCCACAGCACTTATAATGCTTGCAGCCATTATGACAATGGCCGGATGTGAAAAACTTTTTATGGATGATGACCTCAAGAGTGATCCTGAGGATGTTTTCGAGGAAATATGGGACTTTACAGACAGGTATTATTCTTTCTTTGAAGAAAAAAGCATTAACTGGGACTCCCTCTATGAGGTTTACAGGCCCCAGGTGGAACAGGACATGAGTCCTATTGAGCTCTTCGACCTCTGTGCAGATATGCTGTATGAGTTGCGTGACGGACACGTAAACCTGCTCAGTTCTTTTGACCGTTCGCGTTACTGGAAATGGTTTCTCGACAGTCCTGAAAATTTTTACTATTCTGTTATTCAGCGGCATTATTTCCAGGACAGGCAGCGGTATGTCGGGCCATTGCAGTTTGTGTTTCTCAGTGATAAAATCGCTTATGTGTATTATAGCAGTTTTGGGAATAGTGTAAGTCAGGGTAACCTTGACCTGATCATGAACAGCATTCAGGATATGGAAGGTTTAATTATCGATGTACGGCATAATGGGGGAGGAGACCCCGGGAATGGCAGGGACATTGCTTCCCGGTTTACCAGCGAAAGGGTTTTTGCGGGTACCAATTATGTGAAAAACGGGCCCGGGCATGATGACTTTCATGCTGTGGATGTATATATTGATCCCCACGACGGGTTGCGATATGACGGCAAGGTGGCGGTCCTGACCAACCGCCGAAGCTATAGCGCTACTACCTATTTTGCCCAGTACATGCGTGAACTTGAAAACGTTACGCTCATAGGTGACACTACGGG
>SLEW01000118.1 GCA_007124575.1 Bacteroidales bacterium
CCCTGGGGGTCAAACCTGAAGGTGAACTGCTCCCTTTTGCTGCGTTTTACCATAATGCTATAGGGTGTTCCTTCCTTCCAGATCTTCATCTCCGAAAGGTGAGGAATAAAATTTGAACGGGCTACTATGTGAAGCTCCTGCCGGTCGTCCGCAAGCAGATAGCCGAGCCTTTCCGTGCCAGTGACCGAGTCGATATCAGTTTCGGTGCCCATCACAAAATAATCGGTAAGATATACCTTCGTGGTGTCCCCTTCGAGCTGCACAGGTGATGCAAGACCAAAGATGGCGTCACCATCAGGAAATATCATGTCGGGCCGCGTCTGGCACGACCACATCGCACCAAGCATCAGCAGGGATGCAAACAGTGCCAAACATTTTTTGCTCATAATTCTCATTTGCCAATAGTTTTGTATTTATTTTTGGCCTTCAGTGTTTTATTTGGCTCTTGGCTGTTGGCTGTTTGGTATTGGGTATCAGCTTTTGGCTTTAACCAAAAAATAGTTCTTCTTTCCCCGTTGTACCACGATATATTTTTGGTTGATGAGATATGTCTCATCCACGGTGGTGGCATCCAAAACTTTTTGCTTGTTGATGCTCACGCTGCCTTCTTTGAGCATGCGTCGGGCTTCGCCTTTCGATTTGGCGATGCCTGTATGCTCCGCCAGGAAATCAACGATGTCGGCACCCTGGCTGATGGTATCATACGCCACTTCAAACAGGGGCACCCCTTCAAAGACGGCCAGGAAAACATCTTCCGGGATCTTGTGAAGTGCCTCCGCAGTACCTTTGCCAAAGAGGATTCCCGATGCTTCCACCGCTGTCTCGTAAGTTTGGCGGCCATGCACCCTCACGGTAATGTCTTCGGCCAATGTTTTCTGCAACATGCGCTTATGCGGCTCCTGACGATGCTCTTCAATAAGTTTGTCGATCTCTTCTTTTGACAGGAGCGTAAAGATCCTGATGTACTTTTCCGAATCGGTGTCAGAGCAATTGAGCCAGAACTGATAAAAATGATAGGGTGATGTATATCGTGGATCGAGCCATACGTTACCCTGCTCTGTTTTCCCAAATTTATTGCCGTCGGCTTTGGTTATCAGGGGGCAGGTGAGGGCATAGACTTCACCTCCTGTTTTTCGGCGAATGAGTTCAGCACCTGTGGTGATATTTCCCCACTGGTCGCTGCCGCCCATCTGCAACTTACAATTTTTGTTCTTATAGAGATAAAGGTAATCATAGCCCTGAACCAGTTGGTAGGTGAATTCAGTGAATGACAGGCCTGTTTCAAGTCGTTTTTTTACCGAGTCCTTTGCCAGCATATAATTTATGGTAAGATGCTTTCCTACTTCCCGCAGAAAACCGAGAAAGGAAAAGTCCTTCATCCAATCGTAATTGTTTACGATTTCTGCATGATTGGGTCCTTCGTCAAAATCAAGAAATCTAAGCAACTGTTTTTTTATGGCTTCTTCGTTACGCCTGAGTTCCTCTTCTGAAAGCAGGCTACGCTCTTCGCTTTTCCCGCTGGGGTCGCCGATCATGCCGGTAGCTCCTCCCACCAATGCCAGCGGTTTATGTCCGGCTCGCTGCAGGTGTTTTAACATCATGATGGATACCAGGTGACCGATATGCAGGGAGTCGGCTGTAGGGTCTATGCCCACGTATGCGGTTGTCATTTCCTTCTGCAGCTGGTCTTCTGTGCCCGGCATGAAATCATGAAGCATGCCCCGCCATCTCAGCTCTTCAACAAAATTCATCTTATTCAGTATGTTATTTACGTGTTGTTACTTGAACCTTCCTTAGGAACTTACAAAGATAATGACTTTGTCAATATGTCCGTCTAAACAATGCCATGGTCAGGTTGTTGTAATGTGTAGTACAATAATTTCATTATCAAAAAAACAAAAGCCATGAAAAAACCGGCAGATACTTCATTGAATATTCATCCAATAATTAAGAAACGGTGGAGTCCGCGCACTTTTGCTGACAAGCCTGTTGAGAAAGAGAAGATACAGCGTATTCTTGAGGCTGGCCGCTGGGCACCATCCAGCTTTAATGAGCAGCCATGGCGTTTTATGATTGGGTTTCAAGGTGATGCCACCTGGGGTAAGCTTCATGAATGCATGGTGGAGTTCAACCAGCTATGGGCGGGCAAAGCACCTGTATTGCTGTTGGCCATCGGCAACACGAAGTCTGTCAAGGGTAGCAAAAATGCCGTATACGAATATGACGTAGGTCAGAGCATGGCGTATATTACCTTCCAGCTTGAGGAAGAAGGGCTGGTTGCGCACCAGATGGGTGGCTTCAGCAAGGATAAGGCCATAGAGCTTTTTTCCATTCCGGATGACCACACACCTATTGCCATGATGGCTATTGGGTACCATGGGAAACTTGAGAACCTGAACAAGGACTTCCAGGAGATGGAGAAAGCTCCGCGCGACCGCAAGGCACTTTCAGCGATTGTGTTTGCTGATAAGTTCGGCGACGCGGCGGAATTACGTTAAGCGTCAGGCATTCTGCTGCCCGCTTCCTATGCCAGGTGCTTGAGGACAGCGCGTACAACATTTTCGGCACCTGCGCCAATTTGTGCGATATCGGCATCCAGCATATAGCATGGTGTGGTAAATACCTTGTTCTGCTCATCCACCACTACCTGGCCATGATCTGTTTTTTCGTGGGATGCGCCCATTTCCCCCACTGCATCAGCGGTAGCCTGATCCTGACCTATGGTAAGTTTTACATCGCCCAGCACTTTGGCGACAATTACAGGGGCTATGCAAAGCGCCACGATGGGCTTACCTTCCTTATGCATTCCTTTGATAGCTTTTTCGACATCGGGCTGCACTTTGCATTCGGGGCCGTCAAAAGCAAACGAGGAGAGGTTTTTTGCAGCGCCGAAGCCTCCCGGGAATAGCAGGGCATCATAGTCCTTAGGGTCAAAGGCATCCAATGCCTTGATGTTCCCGCGTGCTATGCGTGAAGCTTCAATCAGCACGTTGCGCTTCTCATCCATTTCTTCACCATTCATGTGGTTGACCACATGGTGCTGTTCCATGTCTGGTGCAAAAACATCATACGTGGCGCCTTGTTTTTTGATCGCATACATCGACAAGGTGGCCTCATGAATTTCTGATCCGTCAAATACACCATTTCCTGCCAGTACAACTGCAAATCTTTTCATATCTCATCTCTTTTGGGGGTTCAACACACACAAATATAATGAAAAATCAGGAAAAGGGGGAGCGTTTTGCGTTCTGGGTTCTGCGTTGTGGGTTCTGGGTTGTCCGAGGCGGTTATGATGATTGGGATGGGGGTTATGTGTTGCCGGGTTTTACGGGTTTGACACAGAGGGGTATTACTCGTAGCGAAGTGATGCGACGGGGTCTTTCTCTGCGGCTTTTTTCGCGGGCATGTAGCCGAAGATAATGCCTACTGCGGTGGCCACGCCAAAGGAGATGATCACTGAGCTGAGGGATACGATGGTGAGGATGTCGGTAAATTGCATGATTCCGCGCGAAAGCCCTATACCCAGGAAGACGCCCAGGATGCCTCCCGCCACGCTGATAAGGACAGACTCTGAAAGGAACTGGAACACGACATCGGTTTTTTTCGCCCCGACGGCCAGTCTCACACCTATCTCCCGGGTGCG
>SLEW01000151.1 GCA_007124575.1 Bacteroidales bacterium
ACAAAAGGAGCACAACGCGAAATGTTGCTTCCTTCATTGATTGCTCTTCTGATCCCTGTACTGGTAGGTCTCATTTTTGGCGTTCCAGGGGTATCCGGACTTTTGCTGGGTACGATTTCAAGCGGCTTTGCTCTGGCCATATTTATGGCTAACGCAGGAGGCGCATGGGATAATGCCAAAAAATATATAGAAGAAGGACATTATGGCGGCAAAGGCTCAGAAAGCCACAAAGCTTCCATCACCGGAGATACCGTGGGAGACCCCTTCAAAGATACATCTGGCCCCAGCCTGAATATCCTCATTAAACTTATGGTGATGGCTTCCGTGGTCACCGTCGGCGTGGCCGTAGCATACTCAATCCTGTAAGCTGACGGATCCCACCCCAGCATTAAAGAAGAATATGCTGCAGAGCGCAGATCTAAATCGTTTTAGCCGGTTTGATCTGCGCTCATTGATGTTATCTCTCTGCTGCTGAATGTCAGGAAGCATGAACTCAGAAACCTGACATATTTATATTTTTTTGTGTTATTACACTGTTTATTATGCTTATCTTTGTGTTTTAAACTAGCGTTTGCATTTTATGACAATCCCAAAGAAACTGACCTTCCTGTCCCTCGTAAATAATAGTGTTTCTTCTTTTTCTGAACGACCAGCTCTTGGTTACGTGGGTAAAAAATCCCTGACATATCATCAGGTAGGAGAAAAAGTAAGGCATCTGCGCGACCGCCTGATACAAAATGGTATTAAAAAGGGCGACAAGGTGGTGTTGTTGGCCCAAAATATGCCCCACTGGGGCGTATCTTACCTGGCAGTAACATCCATGGGTGCTGTAGTTGTGCCTGTTCTGATTGATTTTACCGCAGAAGAGATCTACAAGATCCTGGAGCATAGCGATGCTAAAGGTATTATTGTATCAGAAAAGCAAGCCCACAAACTGAGTGGAGGACTTCCCGCCAAGGTGAATTTTGCCATACTCATGGATAACTTTATCCCACTCAGTTTGGGTAACCTGGAGCTTAACGGCAGTGTTGTGGAAGCAAAAGCTTCTCAATATGCTGTAGCTGAAAAACCTGCCGGAGAAGAACCTTCGGAGCACGACCTGGCTGCTATACTATATACTTCTGGCACCACGGGTAAGCCCAAGGGTGTGATGCTGAGCCACAAGAATATCCTGTCAAATGCAGCCAATACGTTGGATATGCAGCCGGTAATACCGGAAGACCGTTTGCTCTCCGTGCTCCCCCTGCCGCATACCTATGAATGTACCATAGGTTTTATAATTCCGTTTATGTCGGGTTCCTCTGTTTATTATCTGGATAAGCTTCCTACCCCGGCGGTTCTCTTACCCGCCATGCAAAAGGTAAAGCCCACCATGATGTTGACAGTTCCGCTTATCATTGAAAAGGTATATCAAAACAGGGTATTGCCAAAGCTTACCGGCAGTGCTGTGATGCGCACGCTCATGCGATCGGAACGATTAAAAAAACTTTTTCACCGGCTGGCCATTAAGAAAATCAATAAAGCATTTGGAGGTCATATTCACTTTTTTGGTATCGGTGGCGCAAAACTCAATCCGGAGACGGAGCGGTTTCTGCGTAATGCCAGATTCCCCTATGCCATAGGTTACGGACTTACAGAGACGGCACCACTGGTGGCCGGTAGTGGCCCTCAACATACGAAGTTCCAGTCAACAGGTCCCGTCATCCCTGGCCAGGAAATGCGTATTCTTGATCCCAACCCGCATACGGGCGAAGGCGAAATTCTCGCACGTGGCCCCCATGTCATGCAAGGATATTATAAAGAGCCTGAACTGACACGCGAAGTATTTACATCCGATGGCTGGTTTAAAACCGGTGACCTCGGCACAATCGATGAGGACGGTTACCTTTTCATCAGAGGCCGTCTGAAAAATGTTATTATCAGCTCTACCGGCGAAAACATCTATCCTGAAGACATAGAAGCCGTGATCAATACTGAACAACATGTTCAGGACTCGCTTGTGTACGAGCTGAAAGGTAAGCTCGTGGCTAAGGTACATCTTAACTATGAGGAGATTGACAAGCGCTATCATGAACTGAAAGAATCTGCCGGGCAGAGTTATCACGAACTAAAAGAATCCGCCGGACAGAGTTATCAGGAGCTAAAAGCCTCTGCAAACCAGCTTTATGCCCAGGTTCAGGAAAAGGTGAAAGAACGTCTTGAGGAGATACAGCGACGCGTTAATGCCCGGCTAAATCGTTTTTCAAGGCTCACGATGATCGAAGAGCAGGATGAGCCTTTTGAAAAGACCCCTACAAAAAAGATAAAGCGTTTTCTGTATCACGACCAAAAGAAGGATGAATCGTGATATAGTCATCATGTAAAAGGATACTAAGTCGTTCATTCTGGATGGACAAAATTTTTATCCTTCGCCTGGATAATTCCCGGTGTTGATACATGTTGTCCGCGATTTGTAATGCATAAAAAAAGGGTCTGTAGCTAAATGCTGCAGACCCTTTTGGGGTGTATTATCCTATTGATTTAGTCTTGTGCATAGCTATCAATGGGTTCACAGGTGCAAACCAGGTTGCGGTCGCCATAGGCATCGTCGATACGTGTTACGGGCGGAAAATATTTGATCTCCGCCGACCATGGCAACGGGAATGCTGCTTTTTCGCGGCTGTATGGCCTGTCCCACTTGTCTCCGGCAGTCATCATGGCGGTATGGGGCGCATTTTTGATCACGTTATTGTCTTTATCCGCGTTACCATCCTCTATTTCACGGATCTCTTCCCTGATGGTGATCATAGCATCAATGAACCGGTCCAGCTCTGACAGGGGTTCACTCTCCGTGGGTTCAACCATGAGGGTCCCGGGTACCGGGAAGGCCACCGTAGGCGCGTGGAAACCATAATCCATGAGGCGTTTGGCAATGTCGATAGCATCGACGGACACATTACGCTTGAAGGGATTGCAGTCAAGGATCATCTCGTGCGCCGACCAACCATTTTTTCCTGTGTACAGCACTTTATAATGCTTTTCGAGTGATGCCTTGATATAATTGGTGCTCAGGATGGCCACGCGTGTTGCTTCTTTCAGGCCTTGCCCGCCCAGCATCTTGATGTAACCATAGGTTATCGGAAGAATGAACGCGCTGCCGAAAGGTGCAGCTGCAACAGCATGGATGCCTTTCTTACCACCGGTTTTATGCAGCGGATGCGATGGCAGGAAGGGACGAAGATGTTCTTTTACACCAATGGGTCCTACGCCGGGACCGCCACCGCCATGCGGGATGGCAAAAGTCTTGTGCAGGTTTAAATGGCACACATCGGCACCACAGATGGCGGGATTGGTATATCCTACCTGCGCGTTCATGTTGGCGCCGTCCATGTATACCTGTCCGCCATTGTCGTGGATAATCTTTGTAACCTCCAGTATGTCTTCTTCGAAAACGCCATGCGTGGAAGGATAGGTAACCATGATGGCAGCCAGGCTGTCGCTGTGCTTTTCCGCCTTTTCACGCAAGTCGTCGACGTCAATATTGCCGTTGTCATCGCATTTGACAACAACCACTTTTGTGCCAGCCATTACCGCACTCGCCGGGTTTGTTCCGTGAGCCGATGAGGGGATCAGTGTTACATTACGATGCCCTTCG
>SLEW01000117.1 GCA_007124575.1 Bacteroidales bacterium
AGTAAAATCAGGATAAAGGCTCCGGAGATGCCCGGAAGCACCAGGGCACAAAAGGCAATGCTTCCCGAAAGGAATATATACCACCAGTAATCGGGACCTGTGGAAGGCGTTGCCTGTGTAATATAGAATGCCAATGCTGTGCCTGCAAGAATCGAAAAAATGGGGTAGAAGTGCCACCTTTCTACTCTCTTGCCAACAAACAAAGCACTTCCGGCGATAAGGCCAAAGAAGAAGGCCCAGACCAGCATCGCATGATTTTCAAACAGCCATGATAGCAGGCGTGCCAGCGAAAAGATGCTGATCAATATTCCTGATACTACACTTACAAGAAAGTTTCCGTTTGCTTTTTTCCATGCAGCCGCAGGTCCTTTCCGGAAGAGTAGCTTAACAAGTTCCGCGTTAATGGACTTTATGCTGAGGATGAGCTCTTCATATATCCCGGTGATCAAAGCAATGGTGCCACCTGAAACGCCTGGGACAACATCCACGGCTCCCATGGCCATGCCCCTGAAAAGGAGCATCAGGTGACCAATCCAGTTTCTCTCCTTCATAAACCAATACCCGTTAAAATGCCTCTTTGATTCTTTATGGCAGGCTGTTGCATGCTCATGGATTTTCTTTCTGGTAAACCGCTACAACTTGTATTTCTTTAGCTTCTCCGGAAGGAAATCAAAAAAGGTATCTCCCCTGAGTCCCATTCTGAGGGTTTCCAGGGCTGCGATTTCAGAAGGCGCGATGTTGCCCAGGTTTACATTGGCACCAAATTGTTTGATAAACCAAACTTGCTGTTGTTTAAGTGGCGCTTCCCAGATGATCTTGTCGGCGCTTACCCCTTTCCGGATACATTGAATAAGGTCTTCATCAGCTTCTCCTTCGCTGCCATATATGCCCGCCGTGCCGCTTTCGCGTGCTTCTGCGATCACGAAGCTGCTGCCTGCCGACAGCTCCTGCTGCATGGCATCTGACCATTGCTCATTATCCATGGTTACATGACAATCTTTGGCACCCACCTCTGAAAGCACGGTATAATCCTTTTTCAGGCGGTCGATCAGGTTGCATTTTTCTTCGTGAGGCAACCTGATAGAGCCGTCAGACACCTCGACGGTGTCACAGCCCAGTGCGTCGATATAGCGGAGGTAGTCGTCAAGCTGGTCGCGAACCAGGAAGGCTTCCAGCAGCGTGCCTCCAACAAACACTTTCATTTGGTGTTGATGATATATCTTCACCTTTTCAACCGTTTTGTTGCTCACATAGGAAGTTCCAAAACCCAGTTTCAGGAAGTCGATAAGATGGGCGGCGGTTTCTGCCAGGTCTTCGGCTTGTCTTAAACCCAGGCCTTTATCCATTACCATGGTGACCCCTGAACGCCGTGGCTTTTTTTCTCTTTCGGGAAGTAAATCAAGCATTACGTTACTTTCAGGATGAAACAAAAACAATATTTATGGGATGAGTCTGTCGGCAACTTCCATGAAGGAGTGGTTGCCGGCCAGTTTGGGAAATCTTGTCATGATGTTGCCAAGGCCTTCAGGATTCTTGTTGCAGGCCTCTTCCAGGCAAAAAGTGCCGTTTGTTGTTTTGCCGGAAAGGAAGAGTACGGCTGCCATGCCATATAGCATGTTGCTATGGTCAGGCAGGGTTTCCAGGCCGCGGCTCATAACCTCTTGAGCCAGTTCTTGTTTGTTGACTTTCAAGAGGGCTTCGGCATATTCGAACCAGGTTTCTTCGTCGCCGGGATCACTTTCAATGGCCTTTTCATAGGCATCAACAGCCTTTTGGTGTTCACCCATGGAGAAACAGGTGTTGGCCATCAGGCAAAGGTAGTTCACGTTATCCGGGTCTATGGTCAGTCCTTTTTCCAGGTATTTAACTGCTTCTTCAGGGCTCCCGGTCTCGTTTTCGCAGACGGCCATGCCCACCCAGGCGTCGGCCATGTCGGGATCGATCTGCACGCTTTTTAAATACCACTGGCGGGCATGATAATAATCATCAAGCTTTTCATGGCATTCTCCGATGTAATAGTGCTTCATCGCATCGGTTTCATCGATGGCTATGGACTCTTTGTAAGCCCCTATGGCTTCATTGTGGCGATTGAGCAGGCTAAGGGTATAGCCTTTGTGAAACCACGAATGTTCGTGTTCATAGTTGATCGCCAGCGAATATTCCAATGCCTCCAGGGCTTTTTCATAAAGCCCGGCATTGATATAAGACACGCCCAGGTTGAACCAGGCTTCCGTGCTATAGGGGTTCCTGTCGATCAGGCGCTGAAAGAAAGTAATCCCTTCCTCAGTAAGGGAAAGCAGGTCAAAGCAATAGGCGGCCTCGTATATGGCCAGATCATTGTCGGGGTTGACCTCAAGAGCCTTACCCAGGTATTCCAGGGTCTTGTCAAAGCTGCCAAGGTTTTCATATTCAATGGCAATGCTGCAATATAAATAGTCAGGCTCATCAGAATCATACACTGCCTTGTTGTATTCTGCAATGGCCTGCTCGTAGTCTCTCATCTGTGAAAAAATGGCCCCCTTGGTAAGGAACACGTCCTGGTTGCCAGGCTCCAGGTTTTCAACAGTGGACAACAACTCAAGGGCACGTTCTTCCTTGTTGAATGTGGCCAGAAGCTGTGCTTTTTTAAGTATAAGCGGGATAGAAGAGGGATGCACCCCGCAGGCATAATCAGCCACCTGCAAAGATTCCTGATAGGAGCCCTGGAAGAGATAATGGTCAATGATCTCTTCAAAATCATCCACATCAAAATAGACAGGTTGTTTGTTGTTGATAAGCTTTTCATACTTGTCAACCTGCCACGGCATATGATGATTGTTTTGCATTTCTTTATTACTGTCTGACATTCAAGGCCATTTAAGCAACTTACTCCTTTTTGGAAAATCACAGATAAACTACAGCACAAAGTTAACAAAAAACAATTTGTCCATGGGTTAATCCCTTTCGCCATTTTACCAAAGTGTGAAAATCAGAGAATAAATGGTATTTTTGCAAAAAAATCCCGATAGATATGTTTGACAATTTAAGTGATAAGCTGGATAAGGCCTTTAAGGTTATAAAAGGCCAGGGTCATATCACAGAGGTTAACATTGCTGAGTCGCTGAAAGACATACGTCGTGCCCTGGTGGATGCTGACGTAAACTTCAAGATTGCTAAATCTTTTACCGAAAGGGTAAAAGAAAAAGCTTTGGGCCGGGGTGTGCTTTCATCCGTTTCGCCCGGGCAGCTCATGATTAAGATTGTGCATGAGGAGCTCACCGAGCTGATGGGAGCCACGCATGAAGAGCTTAATCTGAAGGGCAGCCCCTCTGTCATATTGGTAGCCGGGTTACAGGGTAGCGGTAAAACCACCTTTTCTGCTAAGCTGGCAAACTATCTCAAAAGTAAAAAAAGCAAAAAGGTATTGCTTGTAGCTGGCGATGTGTATCGTCCTGCTGCCATCGATCAGCTTAAAGTGCTCGGTGAGCAGATCAATGTAGAGGTATATGCCGAAGAGGGAGTGAAAGAACCTGTGAATATTGCCCGGCGCGCCCTGAAACATGCCAAAAATATGGGACACCAGGTAGTTGTGGTGGATACCGCCGGCCGGCTGGCCATTGATGAAGAGATGATGAATGAGA